>DASQFY010000236.1:0-6488 GCA_035632895.1 Candidatus Dormiibacterota bacterium | reverse complement strand
CTGCGGATGGGCCCGGTCAGGCCCTCCGTCCGGCGGCAGAGGACGACTGCAGTGAAGCGCGTCACGTCTCCCTCGACGTTGGCCTCGACAACGAGGTCTGCCCGCGTCAGGTTCTGCCCCGGCCGCGCGCCCGGGTCGTTGTCGATCTGGACCGCCAGGGCGGTCCGGGCGAGGAGCTCCGGCTCGTCGACCGGAAGCCCGTTCAACGGGCAGGCGACCGCCGGCTCCGGTGTGGGGGAGGCGGTGGGCGTCGGCGAAGGCGATGGGCTCGGCGTGGGTGAGGGGCTCGGGGTCGGAGAAGGCGTTGGGGTCGGCGCCGGTAGCGGGCTGCCGCCGAACGCCAGCCAGCCGCCGCCGAGGAGCGCGAGCGCTATCACGGCGGCCCCAATGAGCACGATCGGGCGAGACCGAAGCCGGTTCATGGAACAGATGCTATCGGTTCGTCGTCGAGGCAAACATGGCACCATTACCGGATGGTGACCCCCCGGTGAGTACCGCCCGTGCTGACGCGCGCCTCGACAACCACGCGTCGCTGGCGGCGTTCCTGTCGTTCCTCTTCCCCGGGCTGGGCCAGGCCTACAACGGCGAATCGACGCTGGCGTGGATGCTGGCCACACCGGTCATCCTGCTGGTGGCTGTCGTGGCGCTCGCCCTGGGAGCGGCCAGCTCCGGCGTCCTGTCGCAGCTGCTCGACACCAGCTTCCTCGTCGGCCTGATCGTCCTCGACCTCGCCTTTCTGTTCTGGCGCATGATCGCCATCGCCCAGGCGCACGCCCGCCGCGAGCGGCTGACCGCTCGACGATGGACGACCTGGTTGACGGGCGTGCTGCTGGTTGCCACGTTGGGCATGCACGTGCTGCCGGCGTACTACGCAGCCAAGGCGATCGACACCATCAACGCAGTCGCCCTGGGCGGCAGCGGGGGCAGGGGCGGAGCCAATCCTGGTGGTCAGCGGCCGGCGGATCTGCCCGAGCCGTCGAACCAGCCCAACGTGGTCGGCGGCGAGCGCGTCAACGTGCTGCTGGTCGGCGTCGACGCCGGTCCGGGACGGAGCACGGAGCTGACCGACACGATGCTGGTCGTGAGCCTGGATCCGATCGGCGGGCGCTCCGCCATGATCTCGATCCCACGGGACCTGTACGGCGTCCCGCTGCCGGACGGACGGATCTACAACGCAAAGCTCAATTCGCTGATGGCGCTGGCCAACACCCGCCCGGCGGAGTTTCCGCTCGGTGGAGTTGGGACGCTGAAGGCGACCATCGGAGAGCTGCTGGGGGTGCGGATCCACTATTTCGCGGCAATCAACCTCGTCGGCTTCATGCAGGCGATCGACTCCGTCGGCGGGGTGGACGTCACGGTCACCCAAGCAATCGACGACCCCTTCTACAACGACGAGATCACCGGCCGCCGCGTCGGCTTCCATCTGCCGGTCGGCACGCATCGCATGGACGGCCGCCTGGCGCTCGCGTTCGTCCGTTCGCGCAGGGGCGTCGGCAACAACGACTTCACCCGAGCCGACAGGCAGCAGCAGCTGCTGACGGCGCTCCGGGAGAAGCTCACCGCCGGCAACCTGCTCCTCTCCCTGCCGGGACTCCTCGACGCGGTCAAGAACACCATTGCCACCGACGTGCCCTCGGGACGGATTTCCGAGCTGGCGCAGGCGGTGCAGGACGCCGACATGTCGCAGTTGCGCCGGATCGTGCTGCAACCCCCCGACTACATGACCGCGGACCCGTTCTCGGCGGCCGGCTACATCCTGATCCCCGATCTCGAGGCGATCCGAGCCATCGGGGAGGAGCTGCTGCCCGCGCCACCGGTGACCCGCACCCCCTCGCAGTAGGCCGCTGCTAGACTCGCGCGGTCATGCCCGGCTTCGCCACCCGCGCCATTCGTGCTGCGAGCCGCGTGCCCGATGCGCCCCAGGCGCCGGTCAATGTGCCGATCTACCAGACCAGCACCTTCGAGGTCGGAAGCGCCGCCGAGCTGGCTGAGCTGCTCGAGTTTTCGCGCCCGGGGCACTCCTACAGCCGCTACTCGAACCCGACGCATGCCGCGCTGGAAGAGGCGCTCGCGGAGCTGGAGGGCGCGGAGGCGTGCCACGTGACCGGCTCCGGCATGGCCGCGATTCACGGGGTCGTGCTCTCGATCCTGAGCGCCGGCGACGAGATGATCGTGCCGCGGGCGGTCTACGGTGGTCTCGTCGGCCTGGCGGGGGCGGTCCTGTCTCGGTCGGGAATGGCAACCCGCGCGGTGGACACCACCGACCTCGACGCCATCGAATCCGCCTTCACGGGCAGCACCAGGCTGGTGTGGCTCGAGACGATCAGCAACCCCACCACCGCCATGGCCGACATCGGAGCGGTTGCCGAGCTCGCCCACGCCCGCGGCGCATTGGTGGCGGTCGACAACACCTTCGCCTCGCCGTACCTGTGCAACCCGCTGGCGCTCGGCGCCGACGTAGTGGTGCACTCCACCACGAAATACGTGGGCGGACACTCGGACATCACCGGTGGCGCGATCGCGGGTGACGCCCATCGGGTGACCGCCGCGCGCCATGTGGTCATCAACGCCGGCGGCAACGCGGCGCCGCTCGAAGCGTTCCTCGCCCTGCGCGGGCTGAAGACCCTGGCCCTCCGCATGGAGCGCCATTCGGCGAACGCCCTGGCCGTCGCAGGCGCGTTGGACGGAGCACCGGGTATCGACCGCGTCCTCTATCCGGGCCTCGCGTCCCATCCCCAGCACCCGCTGGCGATGCGGACGCTGCGAGGCGGCATGGCGGGTGGCATGCTGAGCATCGACCTGGCCGGCGGACGCCCGGCGGGCGAACGGTTCCTGGAGCGGCTGCAGGTCGCCGTGCACGCCACCAGCCTCGGCAGTGCAGAAACCCTGTGCAGCCACCCGGCGTCCTCCTCGCACCGACAGCTGAGCGAGGCCGAGCTGCAGCTGGGCGGTCTCACACCAGGCATGGTGCGCGTCTCGATCGGCCTGGAGGATCCCGATGACCTCGTGGCGGACCTCGCCGCCGCCGCCGGCCCGGCGGGCACCTGAACGGAGGACGCATGGACCGATCGCCCACGATGGCCGTACGCCGCGGCGGACGCGCCGATCGGCTGGCGCGGTCGGCCGAGCGATGGCTGCGCCTGGTCGGTGACCCGCGCCTGGGCCTGGGCCTGCTGCTCTTGGCCGGGCTCTGGAACGCGCTCGCCGCCGCGCTGCCCAGGGGTGGCTGGCTGCTCGACACGCCCGCTTATCTCGTCCTGCTCGGCGCGGTCCTGCTGACCGGCCTGGCGGGGGTGGCGGTGCGGGGTCCCGCCGTGTGGCGGGAGTGGCGCCGCCCCGCGCCGCTCGCTGGATCCGACGAGCTGATCAGCGTCGAGATCGCCCTCGATCCGGCCACCCACGGGCGAGCCCAGGCGACGGCTGTCGCCACCCTGCGGCGGGCCGGCTACCGGGTCATTGAGCGTGGAGAGGGCCGGCGATGGTCCGCCGCCGGCGTGCGACGCGGCTGGGCGCGCTTCGCCGGGCTCGGCAGCCACCTGGCGCTGATCCTGCTGGTCCTTGGCGCCGCCCTCGGCACCGCGTTCAGCAGCGAAACGACCTTCAGCCTGCTCCCCGGCGAGCAGGCCCTCCTGGACGCGCCGCGGCCCGGCTTCACCGATGCGCTGCGCCTCGACCGGTTCGACGCGGCCTTCGGGCCTGACGGACGGCCGGCGCGACTCGACACCACCGTCACCTTCCTCCGGGACGGTGAGCCCGTCTCGCAGCAGCTGGTCCAGGTGAATCGGCCGGGGGAGTTCGGCGGCTACCTGGTGCACGGCTGGACCTACGGGCCGGCCGCCCGTCTGCGGGTGACGACCCTGGGCGGCCAGCCGCTGCTCGACGCTCCGATCGCCCTCGACGGCACGATCGCCGGTCAGCCTGCGGCGTTCGCTGAGCTGCCCACCGCCGGCCTGACGCTTGGCCTCACCCTGGTCGACCCCATCGCCAACGAGCTGGCGGTCGGGGTGGCGGGTGGCAGCGGCCTGCTCGACGCCGTTCGGCTGCGCCCCGGTGACCAGGAGCGCGTCGGCTCGGTCATCGTCCGCCACGCAGGATTCGAGGCTTACGTGACATTTCTCTCGCGCCGCGACCCGGGAATGGGGGTCCTGTTCGCCGGCGCGGCCGTTTTGATCCTCACGCTGGCGGTCGCCCTGTGGCTGCCGCGCCGCCGCGCCACACTGCTTGTCACGCCCCAGGGGCTGCGCCTGTCGCTACGGGGCGAGCGCCTGGACCGGCCGACCACGGAGCTTGCGGATCTCAGCCAACGGATCGCGTCAGCAGTCGAGGCAGTGGCGTGACCAGCGTCGTCGACGTCTGGAGGGCCGTCGATCCGGAGGCACGGCTCATCTCCGGATCCGCGGCGGCCCTCGGCCAGTCTGTGCGCGGCGTCGTCCGTACCCGCGCGGCACCACCCCACCTGCCGCCCGGGCTTGACGGCCAGCTCCTGGTGGCCGATGGCTCGCTGGTGCTCGGCCGCCCGCTCGAGACGCTCCTCACGGCGCTGCGTGAGGCCGAGCTGCGTCCGGTGGCGATTGCGATTGCCGGTCTCGCGGGTGCGGCGCCTGACCGGGCAGATGATCCGATCCCGATCCTCGCCAGCGTGCTGCCCACCGCCAGCCTGACCGACACGGCGGCTGCCTACCTGCGGGACGAGGCTGCGGTCCTGCAGCGTTCGTCCGCGGAGCTGCGGCTCGCCTGCGCCGAGTCGGCGCTTGCGGAGCCCGAGGTCAGCGCCCCGGCGGGACTCATCGCGGCCCGCATCCGCCGTGGCGTCGCGGTGTCGGCGGACGGCAACCTGGCGACGCTCCATGCGCGGCCCGCCGGCCGCGCCCTGGCGGCCCGCTTCGCCGCCCTGCACGCTCGGCTGCTGTCGGGTGGTGCCGCAGGCCGTGCGGGAGGGGCGCGGCGCAGCAACGAGGGCCTCTGGCTGCTCGAGCGTCGCATCCGGCCTGAGGCCGCGGTGTGGCTGTTCGACGACCTGCCCTTCGCGGCGATCGACGAGGTGGCCGCCGACGCGCTGACCGTGACCCTGCGAGCCCTGCTGCGGCGGCCGCAGGCTCCGCGGTCGGCAGAGCCTCCCGCGGAGCGGACGCCGGCTGAGCGGACGCCCGCCCTGGGCGTCGGGCCCGGCGATGCGCTGAGCGAGACGATGCTGGCGGTGGCGCGCGCGAACGGTCGCGTCGCGCCCGCCGCACGGGCCCTGGGCGTGCATCGAAACACCGTCCTGTATCGGCTACGTCGGTCCCAGTTAGAGCGCGGCCTCGATCCGCGCCGCGCGGAGGACGCGCTCCGCATCCTGGCGGAAGCTGAACGCCGCACCTGAGGAGGTCGTCGCAGCACCCGACCCTTGTGCAGAGTGCACAAGGACTCGGGCGCCCGACAGCCGTTGCGCGGGCTGACCCGGTGGCGCGCCACGGCTAGGCTGGGCGTCACCCCGGCGCAAGCCACCCCATCGGGTAAGGAGTTGTCGACCCATGCCGTCCAAAGAGCTCGCCGCCGCCCTCACGCTGGCCGAGGAGAAGAACCTGCGCTTCGTCAGCCTCCAGTTCACCGACATCGTGGGCCAGGTGAAATCGGTCCAGGTACCCATGCACCAGCTCGAGGAGGCGGTCGAGCACGGGAAATGGTTCGACGGCAGCAGCATCGAGGGGTTCGCCCGCATCGCGGAGTCGGACATGTTCCTCATCCCGGACCTGTCGACGTTCGCGCCGATACCCTGGGAGCCGGGCATTGAGCCCGATGGCACCGCCCGCTCGACCGGGGCGGCCAGGGTGATCTGCGACGTCTTCACGCCGGACGGCGAGCCGTTCCCCGGCGATCCGCGCTGGGTGCTCCGGCGCCAGCTGGACAAGGCGAAGAAGCTGGGCTATGTCCTGAACACGGGTCCCGAGCTGGAGTTCTTCCTGTTGCGTCGAAGCGAGACCGATGTCGAGACCCTCCCGCATGATGCGGCCGGCTACTTCGACCTGTCCGAGGACCTGGGCACTGAGGTCCGCAAGGAGATGATGAACGACCTGGAGGCCTTCGGGATCAAGGTCGAGACCGCGCACCACGAGGTGGCCACGGGCCAGCACGAGATCGACTTCGAGTACGCCGACGCGCTGCGCACCGCGGACAATGCGGTCACCTTCAAGATGACGCTGAAGGCCGTCGCCGCGCGACAGGGGCTGTACGCGACCTTCATGCCGAAGCCCTTTTTCGGCATCAACGGCTCCGGGATGCACACCCACCAGAGCCTGTGGGACATCAAGAAGGGCCGCAATGCGTTTGCCGACGAAAAGGACAGCTACGGCCTGTCGGAGGTGGCCGGCCAGTACATTGCCGGCACCCTGGAGCACGCCCGCGGCATGATCGCGGTGCTCGCCCCGCTGGTGAACAGCTACAAGCGGCTGGTGCCCGGCTACGAGGCGCCGGTGTACATCGGCTGGGCGCGCATCAACCGCTCTGCC
>DASQFY010000235.1:0-3435 GCA_035632895.1 Candidatus Dormiibacterota bacterium | reverse complement strand
GTGATCGGTGCCGACAACGTGGCCCGCTTGCTCGCCTCGATCTTCCCGGTGCTCGCCCGGATCGACGCGAGAGGGGAGCCACGCGAGGTGAACGGCCAGCCGGGCGCGATCCTTCGCGATCGGGACGGCAAGGTCGTCGGCACGTTGACGCTCGACGTGCTCGGCGGGCGGATCCAGACGATCCGCTCGGTGGTTAACCCCGACAAGCTCGGGCACGTGGGTCCCGTGGCGGACGCCTGGGCGGTTGCCCGCGAGGTGAAGCAGGCTCGCCGGCTCAGGGACTGACCCTGCGCACTCAATTCGGCATGTGAGGTCGCCTGACCGGGCCATGTGTGTGCGCTTCGAGTCGCGGCCACGCGCGCCTGCTGGCCGACCTTGAACGCGAATGTCGCCGGATGCTCATCGTCGTGACCTGTCGGCGCCGCGCCCGCGAGCCCTCGTGCGAGCGCGGCCACCTGCCCTTCCGTCCCTTCGTGCGCGTCTTCACCACCGCAACCGGGGTTGCCCCTGAGTGGTGGGGCTGAGGGCGTCGACCTGGCGAAAGGACAGTGACACGGTTCGTGCCTGGTCAGCGCGCGCGCGCGAGCCGCCTCGCCAGGGTCGGAACCACGATCGCCGCGGCGACGGTGTGCAGCGTGATCAGGGTGGCGGCGGAGCCGGCGTCGAACCCGAACGTGAGATCCGGGACGAAGGACAGCGCGGTCAGGGCGACCGCCGTCCGCACGAACGTGGCCCGCGGCCGACGCGCCTTGCGCGCCATGACGGCGGCGATGCCGACGCCGACGAGCGAGAAGACCAGCGTCAGTTGCGCGAACCCGGCGATCGGGATGCTCGCGCCTGTGCTGTCGGCGAACGAGACGCCGGCGGCCGACGCGATCGCCGCGAGGACGGTCGTGGCGACCGAGGCCACGACGGCAGAGGCGACTCCGTGCTTCCATACCGGCTGCCGCTCGGCCGCCGGGGTCGGCGCGCTGGGGGTCGTGCGGGTGGGGATCTGCGGGGTGGTGGACATGTCGAGCTCCGTTTCCTCGGCGGGGCGCCGGGTGCGACCCGCTCATACCCCCTCCACGAACGGCCGGGTACGGATCCGACAGGTCGCGAGAAGAAGTGTCCTTCGGGTCGATGCCCGGTGACGCAGCACCGCCAGGGGTCGGGCGTGAGTCCCGGCCGTGACGCCGGCGCAGCCAGTCCCGTCGGCGACGCGCTGGACGTAGTCGCGGCTGTGCCTGCACACGAGCGTCCGGTGCTTCTGCGACCCGGTGCTACTGCTACAGAGCGTCGAACGGGCAGTTGGCCTCTGAGGAACCCGATCGCAAGGCCTTCTGTGGCAGGTTGTCGTATCGGCGGGATGCCGTTCGTGGTGGGGGTAGAAGGCGGTCATCGGGACCGCCCGGAACTGAGGAGAAGTGGGATGACGCACTACTTGTTGACCGTGCACGGCCCCGCCGAGATGGACGAGTACGGCAACTACGGCTCCAAGGAGGAGATGGAGGAGGCGTTCGCCGCGACCGGCGCCTTCAATGACAAGCTTCACGCCGATGGCTACTGGGTCTTCGCCGGTGGGCTTCAGTCGGCATCGACCGCGACCGTCGTCGACGGCCAGGGTGAGACGCCGGTGATGACCGACGGCCCCTACCTCGAGACCAAGGAGGTCATCGGGGGTTTCTGGGTCATCGACGCGCCCGACCTCGACGTGGCGCTCAAGCTCGCGGCCGAGGGGTCCAAGGCGTGCCGGGGCAAGGTCGAGGTCCGTCCGTTCGACGGCCTCGCCTGAGCCGGCCCGAACGACGACTGATCGATGCAGGGCGGAACGGCGGCCGTCGAGCGGGTCTTCCGCGAGGAGTACGGCCGCCTGATCGCCTCGCTCGTCCGCCGCTTCGGTGACATCGACATCGCAGAGGAGGCGGCGGGTGAGGCGCTCGTGGCCGCGTTGGAGAAGTGGCCGGAGTCCGGCGTACCTCCCAACCCCGGCGGCTGGCTCACCACCACCGCGGGCAACCGCGCGATCGACCGGATCCGCCGCGAGAAGCAGCGCGACGCGAAGCACCAGGCGGCCTTCATGTACCACGACGACACGCCCCACGAGCACACCGGACCGGTCGAGGACGACCGATTGCGGCTGCTGTTCACCTGCTGCCACCCGGCGCTGGCACCGGAGGCGCGGATCGCGCTGACGCTCCGCCTCCTCGGTGGGCTGACTGTGGCTGAGATCGCGCAGGCGTTCCTCGTGCCCGAGACCACGATGGCGCAGCGGATCACTCGGGCGAAGAAGAAGATCGCGGCGGCGAAGGTGCCCTACCGGGTGCCCGAGGCCGCCGACCTCCCCGAGCGGCTCGGCGGCGTGCTGGCGGTACTGTTCCTCGTCTTCAACGAGGGCTACCTCGCCACCGGCGACGGCGACCCGGTGCGCGCCGAGCTCACGGGCGAGGCCATCCGGCTGACACGGGTCCTCCGCCAGCTGCTCCCCGAGGAGCCGGAGGTGGCCGGTCTGCTCGGGCTGCTGCTGCTCACCGAGGCCCGGCGTGAGGCCCGCGTGCGGAATGGGCAGCTGGTCCCGCTCGGCGAGCAGGATCGCGCCGGCTGGGACCGCGGGCTGATCGCCGAGGGGCACGACCTGGTCCGCGAGTGCCTCGCGATCAACCGACCCGGCCGTTATCAGATACTCGCCGCGATCAACGCCGTCCACACCGACGCCCCCACCGCGTCGGACACGGACTGGTCGCAGGTGGTCGCACTGTACGACCAGCTGACCCGGCTCGACCCGTCGCCGATCGTCGCGCTCAACCGCGCGGTCGCGGTCGCGGAGCTGGACGGCCCGAAGGTCGCCCTCACTCTGGTCGACCGGCTGCCGCTCACGGGCTACCACGCATGGCACGTCGCCCGCGCCGACATGCTCCGCAGGCTCGGCCGGACCGCCGAGGCGAAGGAGTCGTACGACGCCGCCATCGCCGCCACCCAGAACTCCGCCGAGCGCGCCTACCTGAGCAGGAAGCGCGGCGAGTTGGTCTGAGCCATCTCACCACTCGGGCATGATGCCAACGGCGCCAGGCGTTGTCGGGCCGGCGACGATCCTGGCACTCGGAAGCTGCGCCGAACCCTCTCCATGGGGCGCGAGCGCTCGGCCCGACTTTGGACCCCAGGTCCAGGTCGCGCATCCACATCCCGCACAGCTGGGTGAAGGAACTGCTGGGAGTCAGCTCGCCCTGGCCGACAGATGGCGTTTCGGGGGGCACTGGCGGGTGTTGTGGGCCTTCACTCTGGCTGATGCCCTCGGAATGACAGGGCCAGGTCAGCGGCATGAGCGTGCGGCCGAGGTCTCGTGAGAATTTCTTCTGGCAGAGTGTCGGATCCGGAGCGAGGCGTTCGTAGAAGAGGTGAGGGGCGGCCGGAGGGGTCGCCTGGACAAGGAGCCATGAGATGACGCGGTACCTGATC
>DASQFY010000234.1:0-6472 GCA_035632895.1 Candidatus Dormiibacterota bacterium | reverse complement strand
TTCTCGGCAACATCGACCACCTCGCAGCCGCCGTAGTACCGGCGGCCCGGGTAGCCCTCCGCGTACTTGCCGGTCAGGATCGAGCCGGTGGCCTGGAGCACGGCCAGTGATGGGTAGCTCTCGGAGGCGATGAGCTCCAGGTGCGAGCGCGTCCGCTCCTCCTCGTCGCGGATCACGTCGAAGATCTCGGGGTCCTCGGTCTCGAGCGGCGCCCAGAAGTCCATCGGTCCGGCCTCGTCCTCGTGCGGGATCACGAGTGTAGACCGATGCGCCCGCCGCGCAACGGCGGGCGCATCAGCTGCCGCCCGCCCACGCGATGCGCTCGTCGATGTGTCGATGGAGGCGGAAATGCGTCGGGCGGAAGCCGAGCGCGATCCAGCTTCGATGGGTCGGCAGGGCAGCGGTTCGCCAGTCGGTGATGCAGTGTTGGGCTCCCGCCGCGCGAGCCTCGGCGAAGCCGGCGGCCAGCAGCGCTCGAGCCACGCCGCGGCCGCGCGCCCGCGGCGCGGTCTTGGCGTCGCCCAGCTCCCACGCGCCGTCGGGCACCATGGGTCCAGGCTCGGCTGCGGAGAAACCGACGAGCCCCACCACACGCCCCTCCTCCTCGGCCAGCCAGTAGCGGCCATCGGGGTCGTTGAGCTCACCCGTGTAGTCATCCCGGTAGGCGGCGTACCGCTCCGGCAGGGTGATGGCGTAGGCCGGCGGCTTGACCAGCGCGGTGGAGATGAGGGCCATGAGCGGCTCGATCCGATCCAGATCGTCTGGCGTGGCGCGCCGAACCGCGAACGGGGTGTCCGTGGGCGGTGTGAGGTCGAGGTCGCGCACTGCGTGCGCCTGCATCTTCCCGAACCCGGTCGTGAACCAGGCATCGAGCAGGGAAGGATCGTCGGCCGGGGCGTGGACGTACTGGCGGAAGAAGCCGCGCTCAACGAAATGGCTCGACCACGCCGCGTACAGGTCGCGCATGAGCTCGGGGCCGAGCGCCGCCTCGTATCCCTGCCCCTCGGTCGGGCTCCAGGCGGCGCGGCCCCAGATCGGCTCAGGGCGTGGATAGCCGATGAGGAACGCTCCCACCTCGCCGCCAATCAGGGCGGCGGTCCCGTGGGCGCCCTCGGTGGCGAGGAGCTTCTCCAGGAGCGGGCGACTGGACGCGGGATTGGTGAATCCCGCCGGCAGCTCGGGGCGAACCTTGCGCAGACGCTCCTGGCGCCGGGCGAGGAGCGTTGCGGCCGGGTCCAGATGCTGCGCCGCGAAGGGCACGATCTCGGGAGTTGGGGGCATGAGGCGGGAGGATACCGCGTCAGCCGAGGGTAACCTCCCCGTCCTCGGCGACCGAAACGCGGACGCCGTCGCGAATCGCGGCAAGATCACCCGGCGCCAGAACCAGGATGGGAATGCGCTCACCGTACAGCTCATCCGCGACGGCGGCCCCGATCGCCAGGATCAGGTCCGGCTCCCCGATCAGGATCGCTGCCGGGGCGTTGCCGGCTCGTGCCGCCTCCGCCAGGACGGACGATGAGGAGGACGAGCCGCGAGCGGCCGGCATGACGAGGACGCGGCCGGCCAGCTGTGCACCGCGCTGCGAGTGATGGGCATCGATCAGCTCGCCGGTTCCCGGGTCGAGACCGCCCCACAGCGAGAGTGGCTCGCGCAGCACGACTGCGATCGCCGAAGCGCTGCCACCTGCCAGAACACGCCCCTTCAACGTTCGCCCCACAGCCCGGCATCCCGCCAGACGGTGCCGGTCACCGCGGAGCGCACGCATTCCCGCAGCGAGCCGAAGACCACGCGGGCGCCGATGTTGCCCGGCGCGTAGTAAGCCCATTTCGCCGAGTTGGTCATGGTTGGGAGCGGGCTCGGTCGCAGGATCGGCCCCAGGTAGCTGCACGTGTCGACCAGCAGCTCCGTCCCCGCGTCGAGCAGTCGTTGTGCAATCCCGGCCGCTTCGGCCGCGGCGAGGACGTCGCGGCCGGTCGAGACGAGCAGCTCGACCCCGGCAGCTGCCCGCTCTCCGTCGAGCTCGTCGGCGATCGCCGCCAGCTCGGTCAGCGAGGCATGCGGCGTGCCCAGGGAGACGGCTCCAATCGGGGTTCCGGCCGCAGCTCTCGACTCCGAGAGCGCGTCGCGCGCCGCCCACAGCTCGGCCAGCCCGATCTCCGCCATTTCCGCCTCGCCGTCCTGTAGCGCGTCCGCCAGCGTTGGCGCCTCGGGCGTGGAGCCAACCACGTGAAACATCGCCACCGCCCCCGATGACGCGGCAGCTGCGCATATCGACTTGAGCCGATCCTCGCCGAGGTTGGGTGGGAGCCCGTCGAGCGCCGCCACGCGACTCCCGGCGCGCCGGCCGAGCACGATCCCAAGCACCGGGTAGAGGACGTCGGCATCGCGCAGCGACCCCGGAACATCGGCGGCAAGGCGAAGCACGAGGACGGCCCGACGGCCATCGGTCCGATGCAGGCCAGCATCCGGGACCCGACCGGCTATGGCGCACGCCACGTCGATGAAGTCGCCGTAACGCTCGGTGCGGGCGCCGATCACGCTGTTGCAGAAGGCGATCGCGTTGGACTCGGCCCACGCAACCTGCTCGCCCAGCGCTGGTCGCACATCCGAGAGCTGGTACGGGGCACAGGTGAAGGTCGGGCGGCACCCCAGCGCGCGATACGCCTCCATCAGCGACCGCCCGCGCGTCGCAGTGGCCTCGTCGCCTCGCCACAGCTCGGGGTGAAGCAGGTCGACGGCGCCAACGTTGAGCGTGGTCGGCACAGCGACCTGCGCGTCGCCGTCGACCAACCGGCGGACGAAGTCGATGGATGCCTGTCCGTGGTCCAGGCACGAGTCGACGTGAGCGCGCGTGATCGGGATCAGGCGGTCGGCACCGAGCGCCTTTGCGGCGCGGACCACCAGACGCATCGCGAAGGCGGCACCGTCGCCGGCTTGGCCGGAGAGGAGCTCCCGGTCGCGGTCGTCGAGCGCGACCGGCATCGGCCCGCTTACCCTGCCTCCTCGGCCTCGATGTGGGCGATCTTCTCGAGGCGGGCCACGTGTCGTCCGCCCAGGAACTCGCCCGCCAGGAACTCGCGCAGGCAGGCCTTGGCGACCTCGGTGCCCACGATCCGCGCGCCGAAGGAGATCACGTTGGCGTCGTTGTGCTCCCGTGCCAACCGCGCCACTACCGGGTTGGTGGCCTGCACGCAGCGGATGCCTCGTATCTTGTTGGCGACGATCGCCTCGCCCGTTCCGCTCCCTCCCAGCACGACCCCGAAGTCGTACTCGCCGCGAGCCACGGCGCGCGCCACCGGGGCAATGAAGTCCGGATAGTCGACCGGGTCGGTGGAAAAGGTGCCGAAGTCGCGGTACTCGACCCGCAGCTCGTCCAGGAGCGTGCACAGCTCGCCCTTCAGTGAGAAGCCGGCGTGGTCAGAACCGATCGCGACGCGCATCGGCGACAGTCTATCGGCCGAGCTCCACGAAGGCGGCCAGCTCTTCGCGAGCCACGGGCCCGTCACGCAGAAGCAGCGCGGGCGCCACGCTCAGGTCAACAACCGTCGACGCAACACCACCCGGCACGCGCCCGCCATCGATCACGGCGTCCAGGCCATCGCGCTGCGTGGCAAAGGCGATCAGCACGTCGTCTGCATCGAGCGTGTCGGGCTCGCCGCTGATGTTCGCGCTCGTCGCCAGAAGCGGGCCGGACGCCTGAATGAGCGCCTGCGCCACAGAATGGTCAGGCGCGCGGAACGCCTGGCTCTCGCCACCGCTAGCCGACGCAAGGACGATCGTGAGCGCCCCGGGCCAGAATCGGCCGGCGAGGGCGCGTGCACGATCGTCCACGCTCCATTCCTGGTCGGGCAGTTGGCCGAGGTCCGTGACCAGCATCGGTATCCGTCTATCGGTTGGCCGTCGCTTGAGCTCGAAGATCGCGGCTAGCCGGTCCGGATGGCTTGCGGCACAGCCGACGCCGTACACCGTGTCCGTGGGAAATGCCACTAGCCCGCCGGCGCGGAGGATCTCCGCCGCCGCCGCGATGCCCTCCGGCGTGGCCGGCAGCCGATCGGTCATCCGCGGTCGATCCGCACCACGCGCTGAGTGCCGGCAAGGTCTTCGAGCGTCGCCATCTCGGCGGCCATCGGGAGCTCGGGCAACAACTCCCGGATCGTCGTCGCCTGACCGGCCCCGACCTCGAGCAGCGCGACGCCACCTTGCGCCAGCCGCGCGGGGAGCTGCTCGAGAAGATGGCGGATCACGTCCATGCCATCCGGGCCTCCGTCGAGCGCCGAATGCGGCTCGAAGCGAAGGCTGCCTGTGCCCGCCGCCACCTCGTCGCTCGTCAGATACGGCAAGTTGGCGATCACGACGTCCGGCAGGAGTGGTGCCGGCAGGACGGCGGGCTCCAGCAGGTCACCACAGCCGAGGGTGACCAGGCCGTCCACCCCGTTGGCCGCCAGGTTCTCCGCGGCAAGCTCGAGCGCCTCGGCGGAGAGGTCGCTGGCGGCCAGCCGGACTCGTCCCAAGGCGAGCGCCGAGCGGAATCGGAGCGCCAGCGCCAGGGCGACGGCGCCGCTGCCGGTCGCCACCTCCCAGGCGGAGATCGGCGCGTCGTCTCGGACCAGCCGGTCGGCGATCTCCTCGATCGCCGCCTCTGCGAGGAGCTCGGTCTCGGGCCGGGGGATGAGGGCGCGCGTATCGGTCCGGATCTGCAGCGAGAACCACTCCTTGAAGCCGCGGATGTAGGCGATGGGCTCGCCGGCCGCTCGGCGTGCCAGCCAGTTGTCCAACGTCTCCGCCTCCGCGGCTTCGAGGGAGGCTTCCGGATGGGCAAGGATCCATGCCCGGTCACGGCCGAAGGCGTGGCCCACCAGCAGCTCGGCATCAAGCCGTGGCGTGGGCGAGCGCGCGACCCGGAGCCGCTCGGTCGCTGCCGCGACCAGAGAGCCGGCCGAGTTGCCGGCAGGGTGTGCAGCGCCGCGAGGGGTCAGCCTCGTGCCGCTCAACCGGCAACCTCGCCAGCGACACGGGCCAGCCGTTCTGCCTGCTCGGCCTGCGCCAGCGGCTCGATCACCCGGTCAAGGTCGCCCTCCAGGAGGCCCGGCAGGTTGTGGACGGTGAGCCCGATTCGATGATCGGTCACCCGGTCCCCGGGGAAGTTGTAGGTCCGGATCTTCTCGGCGCGCTCCCCACTCCCCACCTGTGAGCGACGCTGATCGCCCCGTTCCTCCGCCTGCTGATGCCTCTTCAGCTCCAGCAACCGGGCGCGCAGGACGGCGAGCGCCTTGGCCTTGTTCTTGTGCTGGCTTTTCTCATCCTGGATCGCGACCATCAGGCCGGTCGGCAGGTGCGTGATGCGGACGGCTGAATCGGTCGTGTTCACGCTCTGCCCGCCAGGGCCACTCGACCGATAGACGTCGATGCGGAGGTCCCGGTCGGGAATCTCGAGCTCCACCTCGTCGGCCTCGGGCAGGACGCTGACCGTTGCGGTTGAGGTGTGGATCCGGCCCGAGGATTCGGTGACAGGGACGCGCTGGACCCGGTGCACGCCACTCTCGTACTTCAGCCGCGAGAAGGCGCCGCGGCCGGTCACCTCGGCGATCGCCTCCTTGTAGCCACCAGCCTCGCTCTCGCTCGCCGAGAGCAGCTCCATCTTCCAGCGCCGCCCTTCGGCGTAACGGGCGTACATGCGGTAGAGGTCCGCTGCGAACAGCGACGCCTCCTCCCCACCGGTGCCGGCACGCACCTCCAGGATCACGTTGCGATCGTCGTTCGGGTCACGCGGCAGGAGCAGCAGCTTCAGCTCGTCGGTCAGCTCTCGCTCCCGCGCCTCGAGGTCCTCGAGATCCTCGCGAGCGAGGGCACGCATGCCGTCGTCCGGGTCGTGAGCCAGCTCACGGGTGGACGCCAGCTCCTCGCGGACGTGATTCCAGGCGCGAATGGCGGCCACGATCGGCTCGATCCTGGCCAGCTCGCGGCCCAGAGCGCCAAGACGCGCCGGATCTGTCGCTGCCGCCTCGGTGGACATCTCGCGCGTCAGCTCGGCGTGGCGCGCCTCGATCTCGCGCAGCCGGTCGATCATCGCCCGGTGGCGACGCCCGATGCAGCCTCCTCGCGATCGGACGCCAGGCACGACTCCAGGGAGGCGATGCTGACCTCGAGCATGCCGCGATCCGGCCGACGGGTGGTCAGCGCCTGGAGCCAGAGCCCGGGAGCGTAGATGGCCCGCACCAGCGCGTTGCCGTAGTGGCTGGCGCCGAAGCGCACCAGCTCGTAGCTGACGGCCGCGATGAACGGCACCAGCGCGATTCGCGACAGGAAGAGGAGCGGCAGGGGCACTCCCGCGCGCGGGATCAGGCTGAAGAAGAAGATGCTGATCACGACCACGATCAGGAGGAATGTCGTGCCGCAGCGGGTGTGAGCCGTCGAGAATTGGTCCACCTCGTCGGGCGTGAGGGGCCGGCGCGCCTCATGTGCGCTGATCGCC
>DASQFY010000233.1:0-5702 GCA_035632895.1 Candidatus Dormiibacterota bacterium | reverse complement strand
AGCGACGGCCACTCGGCGGCCATGGCGGTGGCCTCCTCGATGGTGTCGACCTCGACGATGATGAGGCCGCCCAGGATCTCCTTGGCCTCGACGAACGTCCCGTCGGTGACGACCGGCTGGCCACGCCGGCGCCGCACGGTGCGCATCACCTTCGGCCAGGCCAGGTCCGCGCCACCACGGATGCGCTCGCCGTGGCGAGCGAACCAGGCCTCGTGCTCTGCTAGCGAGGCGCTGTGCTCTTCATCGGTCATGCCGGACCAGCGCTCGGCATAGTCGGGATCGGGGTAGGTGAACAGGACGAATCGCACGGGTCGAGCCTCCACTGCCGGACGCGCCGGAAGCGCGCCTCTCGAACCCTACGACGAACGTGGAGGCACCCGGATCGACGAAATGCGCGCGATCAGGCGGCGTTGGCCTGGCCGTACGCCAGCGCCTCCGCGAGGGGCACCGCCCGCGAGAAGAGGAAGCCCTGGGCTTCGCGGAATCCGAGCTCCAGGAGGACCCGCCGCTGAGCCTCGCGCTCGACCCCCTCCACGATGGTCCCCAGCCGCAGCTGCTGGCTGACCTGACCGACGGCGCGCAGCACCTCTTGGCGCTGGGGCTCGGTGTCGACCGACTCCACCAGGCTGCGGTCGATCTTCAGCAGGTCGATTGGCAGGCGGCCGAGGTACTCCAGCGACGAGTAGCCTGACCCGAAGTCGTCGAGCGCGACCCGAACGCCAAGCCGATGGACAGCCTCGAGCTCGATCTCGGCGCCTTCACCCGCCCCGGCCAGCGTGCTCTCGGTGAGCTCCACGACGAGCCGGCTCGGATCCATCCCCGTCTCGGCCAGGACGGTCGCGACCTGCTGGGCCAGCAGCCCGCGCTGGAGCTGGTGGGCGGACACGTTGACCGATGCGGTGATCGGGGGACCATCCCGGGTGGCGCCCGGCTCTCGGGCGAGATCGGTGCACACCGTGCGCAGCACCCATTCGCCCATTCGCCCGATCAGCCCGATCTCCTCGGCCAGCGGCACGAAGTCGGCCGGCA
The DNA here is from genome assembly GCA_035632895.1 of Candidatus Dormiibacterota bacterium. Taxonomy (GTDB): domain Bacteria; phylum Chloroflexota; class Limnocylindria; order QHBO01; family QHBO01; genus DASQFY01. The sequence continues at coordinate 4,673 of DASQFY010000233.1, read as the reverse complement.
TCACTCGGCCCAGCTGCGGGTGGTTCCAGCGCGCCAGCGCCTCGACGCCGGTGAGCCGATGAGTTGCCATGTCCACGATCGGCTGGTATTCGACGAACAGCTCGTTCCGCTCGAGCGCCAGCTCCAGGGCGGATCGCATCTCGAGGCGCCGCCGGACAGGCTGCTCCATGCCGCTCTCGAAGACCTGGATCCGGCCCTTGCCGAGCGACTTGGCGGCGTACATGGCCGTGTCGGCGTCGCGCAGCAGGTCCTCCGCCGTCTCGCTGTTCCCGCTCCGCACGGCGACCCCGATGCTAGCCCGCAGCGTCACATCGCGGCCGGTGAGCGAGAACGGCCGCTTCAGCGCGTCCAGGACCCGTTCCGCGGCGGCCGACGCATCCGCGAGCTCCACCTCCTCGAGCAGGATGGCGAACTCGTCGCCGCCGAGGCGGCACGCCGTGTCCTCGATGCGGAGCACCCCCGTCAGCCGCTCGGCAACGCGCATCAGCAGCTCGTCGCCGGCCGCGTGGCCCAGGCTGTCGTTAATCGTCTTGAAGTCGTCGATATCCAGGAACAGGACCGCGACCCGCAGCCGGCCACGGCGGCGCGCCAGCGCGTGGGTGACCCGATCACCGAACAGCACGCGGTTCGGCAGCCCGGTGAGCGGGTCGTGCAGCGCCTGGTGGCGCAGCTGCTCCTCGAGGTTCTTGCGGTCGCTGATGTCCAGCAGGATCCCCTGCACGGCGATGGGACGACCGTGGGCATCGCGCCGGGTCACTGCCTCGTCGTCGAGCACCCACACCTCGCGGCCGTCGCGCGCCAGCAACCGGTACTCCCACCGCGACCCGTTGTAGAGCGGGTCGGCGGAGGCCTGCTCGGCGAGCAGCATCCGTTCGCGGTCGGCGGGGTGGATCTGCCGCTCCCACAGGTCGGGGTCGGCAATCCATTCCTCAGGCGCGAATCCCAGCATGTCGCCGATCTTGGCGCTGACGTATTGCCAGCGACCATGGACGCCGACCTCGGCGACGTACACCGCGCCCGGCACGCGCTCCACGACTGAGCGGTACTGCGCCTCGGCCCCGGCCAGCTCGTCGCGCAGGCGCCGCTCGCGGGAGACGGCCTGCTCCCGGTCACGCAGCAGCACGGTCTGACGCACCACGGCGAACAGAACGGCGAGCGCAGCGGCCGAGGCCGCGCCAAAGCGCAGCGGCGCGCTCAAGAGCTCTGGCTGTGCGACGAGCATGATCACCACCAGTGGCGCGAGCGCCACCGCCGCGATCGGCATGAGCTCTCGCAGCCGCTCAGCGGCGCGCGCAAACCGCGGGTTGGCGTCCTCGTCGGCCGACCACGATCCACCGCCGTAGCCCACCAGCAGCGCGCCGCCTGCCAGCGTGGCGTGCAGCGCGGTGATGGCGGGACCGCTGCCGGGGACGAGCAGAAGCCCGAGGTAGCCGATCCCGCCGAGGAGCAGCCCCAACAGCACCCCGTACGCCCCGGCCAGGCGCAGCGGCACCCGGGTCGCGAGGTCCAGGATCAGGGTCGCGTTGAGCGTGGCGAGGAAGAAGGCGGCGTGTGTCAGGAAGGTGAGCCCGGACAGTCCGGACGCCCAGCGTCCGCTGGCAACCAGCAGCACCGCGCTGGTGGCGGCAAAGATGGTGGCCGCGTCGAGGTAGAGCGCGGCTTCGTCCGAGGCACGCATGCGGCCGTGGGCGGCCGCAATGTACGACGCGCCGGCGGCCAGGGCCAGCCCGACCACCGACAGCTCGAGGCCGCTCTGCTCCGGGCGGCCGGCGAGCAGGTTCGCCAGGCGCAGGAGCTCCGACGCGAGCCACACCACCAGCGCGGCGCTGATCAGGCCGCGCACGCGACGCTCGCGGCCACCCGCCGCTGTCCAGCCGCGGATGGCGAGCCAGGCGGCGCCGGCGGCTGCGCAGGCGCGCATCACGTGGTCCCACGGCAACGATGCGCCCCCGAGATCGACGAGAGCCGCCAACCCAGAGGCGCCAGTGCACACGAGGAGGGTCAGGAGCATGAAGGTGGCTGCCGCGTGTGAGGCGGGGCCAACCTCACCCTCCCGCGACGCGAGCATCGTTTTGGTCAAGCTCCGCTGAGCGGGGTTGGAGTCGCCCGGAGGGTATCGGTCCCGGGGGCGGCGACCCATGGCGAGAAAGTACGGCCTGACGCTCGCTGAGCACGACGAAGGCCCCGGCCGAAGCCGGGGCCTTCACATCGGTCTATGCCGAAAGGCTGCCTAGTAGTCCCCCATACCGCCGCCGCCCATGCCGGGCATCGGCGCCTTCTCCTTCTCGGGCAGGTCGGTGATGACCGTCTCGGTTGTCAGCAGCAGAGCCGCCACCGATGCGGCGTTCTCGAGCGCCGAGCGGGTCACCTTGGCCGGGTCGATGATGCCGGCCACGAACATGTCGGTGAACTCGCCCTTCTGGGCGTCGTACCCGTTGCCCGGCTTCATCTTGCGCACGGCCTCGACGATGACCGAGCCCTCGGCGCCGCCGTTGATGGCGATCTGGCGCATCGGCTCCTCCAGCGCGCGGCGCAGGATGGAGACGCCGGTCGCCTCGTCGCCGAGCGCCTCGACCTTGTCGAGTGCCGGGACCGCATGCAGCAGGACCGAGCCGCCTCCGGCGACCATTCCCTCCTCGACGCCCGCCCGGGCAGCGCTGAGGGCGTCCTCGATGCGGTGCTTCTTCTCCTTGAGCTCGACCTCGGTGGCCGCGCCGACCTTGAGCACCGCCACCCCACCGGAAAGCTTCGCCAGGCGCTCCTGGAGCTTCTCGCGGTCGAAGTCGGAGGTGGTGTCCTCGATCTGGAGCTTGAGCTGCGACTTGCGCGCCTCGATGGCGGCCTTGTCGCCCTTGCCCTCGACGATAGTGGTGTCATCCTTGGTGGCCGTCACCCGACGCGCCTGGCCGAGGTCCTCGACCTGCACGCTGTCGAGCTTGCGGCCGACCTCCTCGCTGATGACACGCGCGCCGGTCAGGGTCGCGATGTCCTCGAGCATCGCCTTGCGGCGGTCGCCGAAGCCGGGGGCCTTGATGGCCAGCACGTTGATGGTGCCGCGCAGCTTGTTGACGACGATCGTGGCGAGGGCCTCGCCATCCACGTCCTCGGCCACGATCAGGAGTGGCTTGCCCTGCGTCACGACCTTCTCGAGCGTCGGCAGGATGTCCGCCACGGCGCTGATCTTCTTGTCGGTGACCAGGATGAAGGGCTGGTCGAGGGTCGCCTCCATGCGGCCGCCCTCGTTGGAGGTGATCATGTAGGCGCTCAGGTAGCCCCGATCGAGCTGCATCCCCTCGACGTACTCCTTGTCGAGCTTGAGCCCCTGGCTCTCCTCGACCGTGACCACGCCGTCCTTGCCGACCTTCTCCATGACCTCGGCGATCATCTCGCCGATGTCGGTGTCACGCGCGCTGATGGCGGCGATGTGGGCGATGTCGTCCTTGGTCTCGACCGGCTTGCTGAGACGCTTGATCTCCTCGACCACGGCGGCCACGCCGCGCTCGATGCCGCGCTTGAGGCCCATCGGGTTGGCCCCGGCGGTGACGTTCTTCAGCCCTTCGGTGATGATCGACTGGGCCAGCACGATGCTGGTGGTCGTGCCGTCACCGGCGATGTCGTTGGTCTTGGCTGCCACCTCCTCGAGCAGCTGGGCCCCCATGTTCTCGTAGGGATCCTCGAGCTCGATGTCGCGGGCGATGGTGACGCCGTCGTTGGTGATCGTCGGCGATCCGAACTTCTTGTCGAGAAGTGCGTATCGGCCGCGGGGGCCGAGCGTGACCTTGACGGCCTCGGCCATCTTGTCGACTCCGCGCTTCAACGCGCGTCGAGCCTCCTCGTCGAAGAGAAGCTGCTTTGCCACGATGTGTTCGTCCTCCTTGGGTTCCGCCGGCGAAGCCGGACGGATCGGTTTTTCTGAATCGGCTACGCGAACCGGTTACTCGATGACGGCCAGGATGTCCTTCTGGGAGAGGATCAGCAGCTCCTCGTCGTCCATGTTGAACTCGGTGCCGGCGTACTTCTGGAACAGGATCTTCTGCCCGGCCGATATTTCCATCGGCTCGCGCGAGCCGTCGTCGAGGGTCCGTCCCGGCCCGACGGCCAGGACCGTGCCCTCCTGCGGGCGCTCCTTGACGGTATCGGGCAGCACGATGCCGCTCTTGGTCATCTCTTCTCGGGCGCTGGGCTTGACGACGAGCCGGTCGCCCAAGGGCTTGAGCTGGGTCGCCGTTCCGCTGACCGTGGTGGTCATGGGTACGTTGTGCCTCCTTGATTCGAGCCTATGCAACAGCTTGCGGTTGAGTCTCGCTCGGGAGCGCCGGCAGGGCCGAGGCGACCGGGATGCTGGCACTCAACCGATGAGAGTGCCAATCGTAGCCGCAGCGCGTGGTCGCTGTCAAGAATTCCTGGAGGCTGGCGAGACAGCAGCTGCCGCCTGGAGCGGCGGCTAGCCTCCGGGGGGCTGAAATGGCGCCGGAGGCACCGATATCCACCCCTTCCCGTGCGCTTCAGCCTCCGGGCGGCTCGCAGCGCACGGGAGCCCATCGGTCGCGCGGGTTCTCAGCCCTTTGAGGGCTGAACTGCGAATCGGTACGGCGCGGCTGACAACGACGACGCCCCGGCCGAAGCCGAGGCGCCGCGGTTGTCCCTGGGTGGATCAGGCGATCGAGACGATG
>DASQFY010000232.1:0-6892 GCA_035632895.1 Candidatus Dormiibacterota bacterium | reverse complement strand
CGTCGGCGCCTGGTTCGCGCGGCGAGGGGCGCAGGTGGACGTGGAAGCGACCTATGCGGAGCTGCTGGCGCTCGCCTTCTAGCGTCCTGCGCCTAGGGTCCCGCGCTAGCGGCTCGCGAACTCGCGGCCCGCGACATCGACCTCCACGGTGACGGGCACGGTCCGGCGCACGGCATCGTCGACCGGGCAATGACGCCACGCCCAACCCGCGATCACGTGCAGGGCCTCTTCGGTGGCTCCATCGGCCGCCAGGGAGATCCGCACCCGCGAGCGGATCGGTCCAGGAGGCACCTCGTCCTCCTCGACCGCGCCCAGGATGCCCCGGTCGTCGGAGTCGCTGTCGACTGTGACCTCCAGGTGGCTCAGCCGCAACCCCTCGTCCGCGGCGCGCATGGCGACCAAAGTGGCGACGCACGCGGCATGCGCTGCGCGCATCAGCCAGCCGGCAGAAGGTGCCGATCCGCCGCCGCCAACGCTGGCCGGCATGTCGGTGACGACCGTCGTCCCATCAGGCCCTTGAACCGATACCCGCAGGCCCGATTCGAGCCGAGCCGTGGCCGGCGTGTCGGTGTAGGCGGCCTCATCGGGATGGGCGGTCAGGTACTCGCGTGCGCCGCGAACCGCATCGCCGATGCGCTGGATCTCTTCGTCGGTCGCTCCCGCCATCAGTGTGGCTTCGTCACCTGGGCGGTGCAGTCGGAGCACACCTGGTCCAAGCCCTCGAGGTCGGCACGGTCGACGTTGGTCGCGTAATTGCGCCCGCAGTGGGTGCGGTGCCCGATCACGACGCCATCACTCCACCGCTCGGCCGCGGCGATGTGCCAGATGTTCTCGCGCTCGCCGCGAACGCCGAAGGCGGCCTCCGGCCGCAGCTCCTCTCCCATGGGTGGCAGTCTAGCCCGGTCGCCCGATGAGCTCATCCAGGATCGCGGGGATCGCATCGACCGCCAGGCTGAGGTGACCGTGCTCGGGGAAGAGGTGCGGACAGGCGCTACCCACATGGGCCGCCAGCCACTCCCCGTGCGCGAAGGGCACCATCCGGTCGTGAGCCCCCTGCCAGAGGTGCACCGGCACGCGAATCGTCGCCAGGTCGAAGCCCCACGGCTGGATGAAGGCCATGTCGTCGTCGAACCAGCCCCAATAGCCCTCGCGCAGCCCTTCCCGCAAGACCGCGGCCATCCACTCGGCAAACTCACCGGTCAGCGAGCCGCGGTCGACGTCGTCGATGAGGTCGCCAAACGCGTCCGCTACCTCCGCCGCCGTGATCTTGCTGAAGATTGGCCAGGCGCGCTCCTTGAATGCGATCAGCGCATCGGGCCCTTCCAGGGAGGCTGAGAACTCCTCGACGTTCTCCTCACCCATGCCGGCCATCCAGTCGAGCCCTTCCGCCGGCCATGGCGCCACGCTCCCGATCGTCGCGACCGCCTCCACCCGTTCTGGCAGCAGAGCCGCGCTGGCCAGGGCATGCGGTCCGCCACCGGACCAGCCCAGCACGTAGCAGCGTTCCGCGCCCAGGTGATCCAGGACGGTAGTCGTGTCCTCGACGACGTGCGCCACGTCGCGGCCGGGGAGGCGCGTTGACGAGCCGTAGCCGGGCCGGCTCCAGCTCACGTATTGCATCCCACGCTCCGCGAGCGCGTCGACGAAGGGCCCAAATGGAAGCCCCGAACTGGGCGTGCCGCAGTGGAACACGAGCGCCGTCCCGTCGGACGGTCCCTCCAGGTACAGGTCGAGGGAGCGGCCGTCCTGGGTCTGCAGGCGCATCGGCTCATTCATGGCGGGAGAATAGCCCCGCGCGAGGCTACCGCCCCAGGTTCAGCGCCGCCCGAAGAGGAACGAGGCCGCGAACGCAGCCAGCCCCAGCGGCACGAGCCCGATGGTACCCAGGCTCACGCTGAATGCGGCGAGTACGAACAGCACTACCGCGACGAGCACCAGGATGGATCCGGGCGAGGTATCGAATTTCATCGGTCCCACCTCCTTCCGGCTCCATCGGACCCGCATGCGCCGTGCCACTCCGCCCCAGCCCTAGAATTGGCCCCGATGCCACCCAGCTGCTGCAAGCCGGACTACGACGCGCAGTTCGACGAGAAGGGCGCTCGCGAGGACCTGCTCGCCTACCGCAAGTCGGGGGCGGACGGCAGCACGCAGCGCCTCATCAACGCGCTGTTGCGCCATGGCGTGGAGGGCGCCACGCTGCTCGATATCGGCGGCGGGGTGGGCGCCATCCAGCTTGACCTGTTGGCGGCCGGGGCGGCCAGCTCCGTGGACGTCGACGCGTCGGCGGCCTTCCTGGCCGCCGCCGAGCAGGAGGCCGATGCGCGCGGCTTCCGCGACCGGGTCGCCTACCGCTACGGCGACTTCGTGGAGCTCGCCGACGAGGTGGAGCCGGCCGACATCGTCACCCTGGACCGCGTGATCTGCTGCTACCCGGACGTCGAGGCCCTGGTCGCACGCTCGGTTGCCAGGGCCCGGCGCCTGTACGGCCTGGTTTACCCGGTGGACCGATGGTGGACGCGCGGGATCAGCCGCAGCGGCAACTTCATGCTGCGCCTCTTCCGCAACGACTTCCGGATCCACGTCCACCCGGAGGCCACCGTCGAGCGGCTCGTTCGCGCGGCCGGCTTCCAGCGCAGTTATCGCCACGCCGGCTGGTTCTGGCAGACGCTGGTGTACGCCCGCCGCTGACCGCTCCGGGCCGGTTTGCGCGGTCGTTGGCTCTTTCAGACCGGCTCGGCGTACTCGGGAGGCCGCCGATGGCCCTTGCGCACGAGCCAGTGCTGGTCGGTGCCGTCCAGGATCTTCGGCCAGTCGATCTTCTCGCTCAGCTTCTGACCGAGCAGCTTGAGGTCGGCCATCTTGGTCGCGTCGTCCACCGAGTAGTCGCGCGGCAGCTCCAGGTCGATCCGGTAGAACGTGGCCTTTGGGAAGTGCCGGTCGACGAGCTCCGTCTGCTGCTCACCCGGCGAGCGCAGGAGCTCGGCCAGCAGCCAGCCCAGCCAGCTGTACAGCCAGGTCGGGCGTGGCCGCTTCAGGAACTGGCCGGTGCCGATCGAGACGACGATCGTATCGGGCTCGGGGTAGGCATCGGTGAAGTTGAAGGCTTCCACGCAGGCCTGGTAGACCGGGTTGCCTGCCACCCCGGTGCCGCCATCCACGAGCAGACCGTCGATCCCGGCCACCGCCCGCGGCGCGAAGAATGTTGGCGCGGCCGCCGACGCGGTCAGGCAGTCCGCCAGGTTGAGCTTTCCCGTTCGCCGTGCGTTGCGCTGGTGGTCCTTGACGAAATACCACTGGTGGCCATCGGTCAGGCCCTTGGCCGTGATCAGGATGTCGCGCGGCACGTCGTTCAGGCGCCAGTCGGCCGCCGGGCTGCCGAGCTCACGGCGGATGAGCCGATGCAGCTCGTCGGTGTCATACATGTGCCCGAACAGGATTCTCTGGAGGGTCGAGATGAGCGGGATCTTGCGGAAGAGCTTCGGCGCTCGGTCGACATAGAGCTCCACGAGCGTCTGTGCGGGAATCCCCACCGCAACCGCCGCCGCGATGAGGGCGCCGGTGGAGGTGCCCGCCACGAAGTCGAACTGGTCGCGCGCGAGGCCACCTGTCTCCTTCTCAAGGGCGGCGAGCGTGACCGCTGGTATCACGCCCCGCACGCCGCCACCGTCGATCGAGAGGATCCGTCTCGTCACGGGGCCAGATTAGTGCCGGCCGGTGTCGCGGCAGCCTCTTGTTCGTGTCGCGAACATTCTGACCATCGAGCGGTGGATTTTGGTCTCAGGACGGTCGTTTGGTTCGTGTGGCTAACCAAACGTCGATTTAAGCCGGGTTTCGGGCCCTTCGAGGGCGCGCCGATTGTCGTAATGCTCGTGTGGCGAACAATCGGCATCTAGAAGCCGCGAGTGGCCGCCGCTAAGCGCTTACTCCCCCGCCCCCTCCCCCTTCGGGTCGAGCTTGAGGGCAGCCGAGTTGATGCAGTAGCGCAGCCCGGTCGGATCCGGGCCGTCGTCGAAGACGTGGCCCAGGTGCCCGCCGCATGCGGCGCAATGCACCTCGTTGCGGACCATGAAGAAGGTCCTATCGCTCGCCGTCTCGACGGCGGAAGGATCGGCCGGGGCATAGAAGCTCGGCCAGCCGGTGCGCGAGTCGAACTTCGTGTCGGATGTGAAGAGGTCCGCGTCGCAGCCGGCGCATCGGTACACGCCGGGCCGGTGCTCATCCCACAAGGCGCCGGTGAAGGCCCGCTCGGTGCCCTTCTCGCGGAGGACGTGGTACTGGTCGGGACTGAGCTCGGCACGCCACTCGGCCTCGCTCTTGGTGATCTTGGTTGTCATGCCTACAGGGTACGCCGAACGTGAAAAGACCGATGAATCGGCCGCGTGCGCTACTCTGGCCGTGAGCTCCAAGAGGGGGTTGGCCGATGCGTCGAATGGCTCCCGTCGTTGCCGTGGCAATGTTCCTCGCCGCGTGCTCGACCGCGGACCTCTCCCCCACCCCGCTGCCGACAGCGCTGCCCACCGCGACCGGCGGCAGCATCAGCCCCACCGAGGCAGCCACCGCCACGCCCGAGCCGACGCCGGGTCCCGACGCGGTGCCGGTCCTCGCCGCCGGCCAGCAAGTGGCGAGCAACGCCCCGGGCCTGCGGGTGCGGTCACGACCCGGCACCGACCAGCCAGTGCTGGTCCTCCTGCCGGAGGGCGCTGACCTGCTCGTTGTGCTGGGACCGGTGCTGGTCGACGGATTCGGCTGGTACCTCGTCGACGATGCGGATTCCGACGATCCTCAGTTCCCCCAGGGCTGGGTCGCCGCCGGCTTCGAGCCCGATCCGTTCCTCGCCCCCACCTCGTTCGAGCTCGCCTTCAACCCGTACATCGCCGGCTTCGCCCACGATGCGGACGGCGAGTACGGGCCCGTGCGCGTCGCCGATGCCAACCACGGCATTCGCTGGGTCGCCGCCGCGCTCGACGGCAACGGCTGCTCGTTCTCGGTCGACCTGCGGCCGGGATCCGGCACGGCGGTCCCGACCATCCGCGCCACCATCGGCGGCCTCCCCGCACCGGGTGAGGTGTACACGCAGTTCTTCGCCGACCATCCCGAGCTGGTGGGCGACCTGTTCGTGATCGTGACCTCGGACTGCTCCTGGGCCCTCACCTTCGTCCGCTTCCAGTCATAGGCAACCGCTCGCCGCGGCGCACGAGCTGTCACGGCGGACGGCTACCATCGGTCCAGCCCGATGCAGAAGATTGACGGCCGGCCGGTTTACAGCGCCAGCGACCTCGTTGGCTACCTGGCCTGTGAGCACCTGACCGCCCTCGAGCGGGCGGCGCTGGACGGGCTCATCACCCGGCCGGAGGTGGTGGACCCGGAGCTCGACGTGCTGCAGAGGCGGGGCGACGAGCACGAGAAGCGCTACCTTGCCGAGCTGGAGGCCGCCGGCCTCGAGGTGGCGGTCATCGAATCGGACGGGCCGGCGGAGGGCCGTGGGGAACGCTTGCGCCTGGCGACCGCCGCCACCTGGGCGGCGATGGCGCGGGGCGTGGACGTCGTCTACCAGGCCACCTTCTTCGACGGCCGCTGGCTCGGCTACGCCGACTTCCTGATCAAAGTCGAGTCGAGGGATCGGCCGAGCCTCTGGGGCGCCTACCACTACGAGGTGGCGGACACCAAGCTGGCGCGGCATGTCAAGGCCAGCGCCGTGCTCCAGATCTGCAGCTACATCGACCAGCTGACCGAGATGCAGGGGGCCGAGCCGGTGAACCTGCGCGTGGTGCTGGGAGGCAGCGCGCACGCCACCGCCACGCTGCGGGTTGCCGACTACATGGCCTACTACCGGGCGGCGAAGCGCCGTTTCGAGGCGACCGTCGGCGATGAGGCGCCCGCGGCGACCTACCCACCGGCGAGCACCTACCCAGAGCCGGTCGAGCATTGCCGCGTCTGCCGCTGGGATGTCGCATGCCAGCTCCGCCGCCGGCAGGACGACCACCTCAGTCTGGTGGCGGGCATCAGCCGACGCCAGCGGCGTGCCCTGGTCGACCGTGGAGTCGCGACGGTTGAGGCGCTGGGCGAGCTGCCGCTGCCCATGACGCCGGGGCTTGACGGTACGAGCCCACCGGCGCTGGAGCGGGTGCGCGAGCAGGCTCGCATCCAGGTCGAAGGGCGCCGCGAGGGCAGGATCAAGTACGAGCTCTTCCTCCCGCCTGCCGGGGAGCCCATCAACCCCGAGCGCGGCCTAGCCACCCTCCCGCCGCCGTCGCCCGGCGACCTGTTCTTCGACATCGAGGGCGACCCGTACGCCTTCGAGGACGGCCTCGAGTACCTGTTCGGCGTGATGGAGGTGGACGGAAGCTGGCACCCCTTCTGGGCCACCGAAGCCGATGGCACGTTCAGCCTGGACGCCGAGAAGCAGGCATTCGAGCAGCTGGTCGACTTCGTCGCCGCTCGACTTGACGCCTACCCCGATGCGCACGTCTATCACTACGCCCCGTACGAGCCGACGGCGCTGAAGCGCCTGATGGGTCGCCACGGGACGCGCGAGGACGAGGTTGATCGGCTCCTGCGCGGTGGTGCCATGGTCGACCTGCTGCGCGCCGTGCGCCAGGGCCTGCGCGCCTCGGTCGAGAGCTACTCGATCAAGAAGCTCGAGCCGCTGTACGAGTTCCGGCGCAGCGTGGAGCTGCGCGACGCGGGCTCGAGCATCGTCGAGTTCGAGCGATTCCTGCAGCTCAGCGACGAGGAGCGGCCGAGCTCGGGATTGCTCGCCGAGATCGAGGCCTACAACCACGACGACGTCCGCAGCAACCAGGCCCTGCGCGACTGGCTCGAAGCGCGACGAGGCGAGCTGGCCCTCCTCACCGGGCAGGAGGTGCCGCGGCCGGCGACTCGGGATCCCGAG
>DASQFY010000231.1:0-7884 GCA_035632895.1 Candidatus Dormiibacterota bacterium | reverse complement strand
CGAACCGACCGCGCGACGCCTCACGCCGCCCATCGCGAGAGAAGACATCTCGCCCCGCTGCGAGGGCTCTTCCGCTACCATCCGGCCGATGCAACCCACCGAGGGACGGCGGCACGGCGCTCTGCTCCTCGCCCTGGCACTGGTGGTCACTGCCTGCTCCTCCGCAAGCCCCACGCCGCAGCCGACCGCCTCACCAAGCCCCACGGCGGAGCCGACGCCCATCCCCACCCCGACGCCGATCCCGGAGGTGGAGGTTCCCCTGGCGGTGGTGACCGGCTTCACAAACCTGAAGAGCGAGATCACGGCTGCGGAGGTTGATGCGGCGCGTGCGGCCGACACGCTCATCCAGCCCTGCGAGCCGCTTACCGCGATCAACCCGCCACGCTGCCTGCCGGCTGGGGAGATCACAGCGCACCTGGCGACGAACCCGACGGATGTAGCGCTGCTACCTGCCGGATTGGTGACGCCGCGGGTGAAGGTGCTGCCGGTTGACGGCGCCGATCTGTTCGGCAGCGCCGACGCGCGCAGCAAACCGTATCCATACAGCGTGACGGTGGATGCCGGCATCGGCTGGGCGCCGTACGACGTTCAAGAGATTCGGACCATGATCTCCCCCGGGAACTCGTGCCCGGACCGGGGCGTGGCCTATGCCGCCCTAACGCTTGGCCGAGGCTGGGACTGGGTTTTCGGGGGTGGAACGGCCGAGTACGCGGGGTTCAACGCGCCGGGCGGGGTCAGCACCATCCGGATCGTGCCGACCGGGAACGAGGGTGCCGTGGCGGCGTTGATGCGCAGCGGCGACCTGACCTGGAACGACTTCGAATGCCCGGTGGTGGACAACTTCGTCGTCAACAACGGGACGGTGTTCAGCATCGACCCCGCGGTGCTCCCGCAGCTGCGGGACACGTATGGCGTGGACGTGATCACGTTGGCCGCGAATCATCCCTTCGACCAGGGCCATGCCGGCTTCCTGGAAACGCTCGATCAGTTTGCGGCCGCCGGTCTGCCATACACGGGTGCGGGCCGCGACCTGGACGAGGCCCTGACCCCGGCGTTCGTCGAGGTCAACGGGCTGACCTTTGGGTTCGTTGCGCACAACGACATCGTTGGGCCGATCCCGGCCGGACCCGACCAGCCCGGGGTCGCGTGGCTGACCGACGAGAACGTGATCGAAAGCGTGGCGCGCGCGCGTGAAGGAGCGGACGTCGTGATCTGCGTCCCGCAGTGGTGGGGTGGGGCCGAGTACCACTACGACTGGCGTGGCGCGATGCGCCACCAGCAGGAGATTTACCTCCAATCCGGTTGCGACCATATCCTTGGCCAGGGCACGCACTATGCCGGGCCGATCGACTTCACGACCGATGCCGATGGGCACGTCCAGTTCACGATGGTCAGCGGCGGCAACTTCCTGTTCGGCCAGGGTTGGAGCCAGGACACCCAGGAGGGCGTGATCTCGGAGCTGACGTTCCGCGGCGCAGAGCTGGTGCAGGTGCGCATGCATCCCTACGCCATGTTCGAGCAGGCCCAGGTCAACCTGACCAACCCCGAGACCGATGGTTCCTACGTCCTCCAACGCATCTTCGAGTGGAGCGACGTCACGTACTGAGCCGGCGGCGAATCTCGTCCTCCCAGTCGGCAAAGTAGCGCCCGATCAGCGGCAGCTCGAACGTGCGTAGGATCGACTCCCGAGGCTCGCGCGCCAGCAGGAACTCGAACGAGGCGCGCACCAGCCCCAGCGGATCACTGGCCGATGGGGCCAGCGCGCTCAGCGTGGCAGCGCTCACCTCGACGTCGTGGCGAGTTGCGGAAGGATCGTCGCCGACCGTCACGCTGCAGCGCCAACCGGTGCCGCTGGGCTGGCATTCGACCTCGAGTGGGCGATCCACCGACCTAGCCCGCCTCGGCGCGGCCGGCGGAATCGCCGCGTCGGGCCCGATCATCCGCCTGCTCCATCGGTGCCGTTTCCGGGCAGGGTCCCGTCTCCTTCACCTCCCGCGGCCGGCCGCTCACCATTGCCACCACCGCCCCCACGATCAGTGCGGCCGCCAGCAGCGTGCGGAGCGTCAGCGATTCGCCGCGGAACAGGACACCGAGCGCCACCGCCACGACCGGGTTGACGTAGGCGTAGGTCGCGACTGTGGTGACCGGCACATGGTTCAGGAGCCACACGTAGGCGGTGAACGCGAACAGCGATCCGAACACGATCAGGAACCCCAGCCCGAGCAGCGACTCGACCGAGAAAGCTGCCGGATCGGTGCGGCCCAGCTCACCGAGCAGGAGGCCCGCCGCGACCAGCGCCAGGCCGCCGGCCAGCTGCTCCATCCCGGTGCCCAGCAGCTGGTTGTCAGGCAGCTTCCCGCGGCGCGCGTACAGCGACCCGCTCGCCCAGGAGATGGTCGCCACCACCAACAACCCGATCCCGATCGGGTCGAGCGCCTCCACCCCTGCGGACGGCATCAACAGGATCGCCACCCCGACCAGCCCCACCGCGAGGCCACCGATTGAGAGCAGGCTTGGCGCTCGCCGGGTGAGGAGCGCGTCGAAGACGCTCATCCAGATCGGGACGGTGGCGATGATCACCGCGGCGATTCCGGACGGGATGGTCTGCTCGGCGACCACCACCATCCCGTTGCCGCCCAGCAGCAGCAGCGCGCCGACGATGAAGGCCGTCCGCCACTCCACCGCACTTGGCCAATGCAGTCGTGGAGCCGCGGGATTGCGCCGGCGGCGCCATCGGTCCTGTGCCAGCAGGAAGGCGACCAGCAGCCCGCCAGCCGCCAGGAATCGAGCCGCGGCGGACAGCAGTGGCGGCATGGTCTCGACGACGTAGGCGATCGCCAGGTAGGTGGAGCCCCAGACGATGTAGACCGTGCCCAGCGCGACCGCGACGGCCAGCGTCGAGGGTCGGGAGGAGGCCTGGGTCATTGCCGCATTGTGCCCCGAGTCGCCCATGCCCTGCAGAACGGTCGCCGAGCGCCAACCGTGGGGCCGGTCGATTCCACGATCCCCCGTTCGTCGTCACAATGGCGGCAGGTGATTTTGCCGCCCCCGATGTCGCACTGGAGGCGAGACAACGATGAAGTACATGGTCCTGATCGCCGGCAGCGAGGAGGCCTGGTCGGGCCTGGGCGAGGAAGAGCGCGGCGCAGTCTACGGGCGGATCGGCGCCTGGTGGGATGAGCATGCCGCGACCGGCGAGATCCTGGAGGGCCACGAGCTGCAGCCGACGGAGACGGCCACCACCGTGCGCCGCGCGCCGAGTGGCGAGGTGACGGTGACCGATGGCCCGTTCGTGGAGGGCAAGGAGGTGGTGGGCGGCTACGCCATCATCGACGTGCCGGACCTGGACGCCGCGATCCGGCTCGTGTCCTCCTGGCCCGCGCCGGACATGCTCGAGATCAGGCCCGTCGTGGTGCGCTAGGCGGGCATCGGTTGGCGGACCGCCGCGGGACGGATGCATCGCTCGAGCAGGTTGTTCGAGAGGAGCGGACGCGCCTGACCGCTGCGCTGGTGCGCATCCTCGGTGACTGGGACCTGGCCGAGGAGCTCGTCCAGGACGCGGCCGTGGCGGCGCTTGAGCACTGGCCGGCCGAGGGGGTCCCGCGCAACCCGGGTGCGTGGCTGATGACCACCGCCCGCCGGCGGGCCGTGGACCGGCTGCGGCGCAACGCCAGGTATCGAGATCGGCTGGCGCAGCTTGGCGCGGAGGC
The DNA here is from genome assembly GCA_035632895.1 of Candidatus Dormiibacterota bacterium. Taxonomy (GTDB): domain Bacteria; phylum Chloroflexota; class Limnocylindria; order QHBO01; family QHBO01; genus DASQFY01. The sequence continues at coordinate 4,174 of DASQFY010000231.1, read as the reverse complement.
TTCCGAGATGGATCAACCTGTGGCGACCGGTGGACCGATGGCCGCCGACGACCGGCTGCGCCTGATCTTCACCTGCTGCCACCCTGCCCTCAGCCGCGAAGGACAGGTGGCGCTCACGCTGCGCACGATCGGCGGGCTTGAGACGCCGGCCGTTGCCCGCGCCTTCCTGGTGTCGGAGGCGACCGTCGCCCAGCGGCTGGTGCGCGCCAAGCGCAAGATCCGGGATGCCGGCATCCCGTATCGGGTGCCCGATGCCGCCGAGCTGCCCGAGCGCCTGGAGCAGGTCCTGGCGGTGCTCTACCTGATCTTCAACGAGGGGTACCTGGCCGCAACCGGTGACGTCGCCGAGCGGCGCGACCTCGCGGCCGACGCCGAGTGGCTCACCTCGCTGCTGGTGCGCCTGATGCCGGATGAGCCCGAGCCGCTGGGCCTGCTGGCCCTCATGCGCCTGCACCTGGCGCGGGCCGACGCGCGTTTCGGCGCCGATGGGTCCCTGATCCTGCTGCCGGACCAGGATCGAGGTCGCTGGGACACTGCGGCCATCACCGCGGCGTCGACCCTGGTCGAGCGCGCGCTCCGCATGCGGCGCCCGGCCCCGTACCAGCTCCAGGCGGCGATCGTGGCCGTGCACGCCGCGTCGCCCTCCTACACGGAGACCGACTGGACCGAGATCGTCGCGCTGTACGACCGGCTGCTGGCCTTCCAGCCGTCGCCGGTCGTGGCGCTGAACCGCGCGCTGGCGCTTGCCGAACTGGCCGGCCCGGGCGCCGCCCTGGCCGAAATCGAGCCGCTCCGGGCCCGTCTCGACGGGTACCACCTGTTCCATGCCGCCCGCGGCGAGCTGCTGCGGAGGCTCGAGCGTCACGAAGAGGCGCGCGCCGCCGACGGCCGCGCGCTGACGCTCACCGACAATCCGGCAGAGCGGCGCCTGCTCGAGGAGCGGCTGGCGAACCGGGCACGTTAGGATCGGGCTGATGCCCACCCCCCCACGCCCGGCAGAGGCCTTCGTATCGGTCGACATCGAGGCCGCCGGACCGAGCCCGAGCCGGTATGCCCTCCTCGCCATCGGGGCCTGCCTGGTCGCCGATCCGGAGCGCGGTTTCTATGCAGAGTTGCGCCCGTGGAGCCTCCAGGCCGACCCGGAGGCGATGGCGGTCCACGGCCTCTCCCTGGACACGCTGGCACGCGACGGCGAGGAACCCGCAGTGGCGCTCGTCCGCCTGGAGGAGTGGCTGGCGGCCGAGCTACCGGATGCGCGGCCGGTCTTCGTCGGATTCAACGCGCCGTTCGATTGGATGTTCGTGGCCGACGCCTTCCATCGGTACCTGGGCCGCAACCCGTTCGGATACGCCGCGCTCGACATCAAGTCGCTGTACACCGGGCTGCGCGGCGTAGACTGGGCTGACGCAAACTGGGAGCGGATCGCCGCTCGCTACGGGCTCCCGGACAGCCTGCCGCACAACGCCCTGGCGGACGCGCGCCTCCAGGCGCGGCTCTTCGCCACCCTCTTCGAGGAGGCACGCAGGAGGGACCGATGACCACCGAATCGCCGGCCCAGGCGCAGCTAGACAAGATCATCGAAGCGGCCAGGCGCCTCGGCGTCGAGATCGACGAGGCGGAGGCGATCAGCTGGCTGGCCGCCATGTCCGTTCGCGACAGCGGCGGCGACGTGATCCTCGACACGCGCAGCGGGGTGTACGGGCATCGGGCCAGCATGCTCGACTTCTCACCGGCCGACCTGGAGCGCTACCGGGCCATCGGCCAGATCGTGGGATTCGCGGATCGGCCCGGCGTGGAGACGGCCCTCGCGCTGTCGGGATCGGCCGCGCAGTCGAAAATCCAGACCCATCCCGGCGACTGCGACTACTTCGAGCGGGTGAACATCCATGCCGCGTCCCGTGAAGAGGCCTGCCGCATCCTCGCTCAGGTTATGCGCGAGAAGGCGCTCGAGGCGGAGCGCGGTGACACGTACCGGCTGATCGAGATCAAGTTCGGCACCGCCCCGCGCGACGTCCTGCATGGTGAGCGGCCGCTGAAGCGCGGGTCGAACCTCACGTGGAAGCCGGACGAGATCCGCAGCGGGCGAATCGCGGTCAAACGCCCCGACGGGACGCCGGACGAGATCACCTGGGACGACGCAAGCGCCGACCCTGGCTGGTGCAAGCTCGACTGGGTGGTGGCCGACCCTGCGCGGGAGAGCCTGGCGAATGCCAGCAACATGCTCGACGCCACCTGGGAGAGCCCCGACGGCAGCATCACCCCGCTGGACGGCCACCTGGACGGCTACTTCCAGGAGGTCTACCTGGAGGCCGATTCGATCCCGATCTTCTCGAAGATCGTGCGCAACGCGACGCCCGATGCGATCGACGACTACGTCACCGAGCTGGAGCACGAGGTGGAGAAGTACCTCACTGCCGACATCAACTACGGCAAGGCCGCCAAGCGGATGTACAACGTCTTCCGGCTGACCGGTCGCTACGTGGATGCGGTTTATGTCCGCGAGCTGTTCAACGAGCCGGCGGCGGTGCTCTACCAGGTCGGCGCGCTGATCCGCACCGTCGACGACGCCATCAATCCGAACGAGCCCATCACCCTGGGAGATGCCACAAAGCACGTGGATGGCCTGATCGTAGCGGTGGCCGGCGCGCTGGAGGGTCCAGAGGAGGCCGAGATCACGCGCTCGCTGGTCCGGCTCCGAGCGCTGCTCGAGGCGGCTGACCACGGTGAGGCCCTCGATCGCGAGATCGAGGGCTCCCGGACCCAGCTGATGAACCTGGTGAATGGCTTCTTCCAAGAGCAGCTCGAGGCGATTCCGACGATCGTCGCGTACATGTCCCGATTCCGCGGACGAAGCGCCGCGCCATCGGCCTGACCGGCATCCGGCGGACCGCCCTGTAACATCGCCGCGCGGTCGCGCGTATCTGTTGGCAGCCGCGTAGATGGGTGCCAGCATGGCAACGGCATCGCTCTCCCCCGCCGCGACCAGGGAGGTCAACGAGCCTCGCGGGATGGTCCGCGCGGTGCCAATCGTCCTCGCCTCTCTCGGGTTCGGCCTGCTCGCCCAGCTCCTCTTCTTCGACACGGGGCTGGGCGTCAACCTGCCGATCGCCATCGCCGCGCTGCTCGGCGCCGGCTGGGCGGTGCGCGATCGCTCGCGGCCCCTGCCCCGCCTCGCCGATCGCTGGCTGGCGGCCGCGGCGCTGATCCTGGCCGCGTTCGTGGCGCTGCGCGGCGATACGACGCTGGTGGCCCTCGACGTCCTCGGCGTGGTTGGATTGACCGGCGCCGCTCTCGCCAGCTTCGGCGGCCTCCGAGTGGTCGAGCGGCCGCTCGGTGGCCTATTGCTGCTGGGCGGCAAGGTGCTGGCATCCGCGCTCGGGGGTGGGGCCGCGCCCGTGGACGACGCCCGACGCGCGCTGCCCGGTGGCCTGCTGCGCGATGGAGTCGGGCGTGGCATGCCGGTGTTGCGCGGCTTGCTGATCGCGATCCCGCTGCTCATTCTCTTCGCCGCCCTCTTCGCTGCCGCGGACGCCGCCTTCGCGGAGATCGCGGGCGATCTGTTCGGCTGGCGGCTCGACCTCGGCTCGCTGCCGGGCCGCGTGGTCCTGGCCCTCGTCGCCGCCTGGGTGGCAGCGGGACTTCTCGCCTTTGTCGTCCACGGTCGGGAACCCGCGTCGGCGGGACAGGTCGACGCCGCGTGGCAGCGACGCCCGCGGCTCGGCACGGGCGAGGCATTGACGGTGCTTGTCGCGATCGACCTGCTCTTCGCTGGGTTCGTGATCCTGCAGGCGACGTACCTGTTCGGCGGCGGCGATACGCGCGCCGCCACCGGGCTGACCTACGCCGAGTACGCGCGCCGCGGCTTCTTCGAGCTGCTGGCGGTGGCCTTCGTCGTCGGCGGGCTGGTACTGGCGTTGGAGGGCTTCGTCATCCGACGTCCGCGGCCCTACCTCGCCGCCACCATCGGCCTCGTCGTCCTGACCCTGGTCGTCCTGGCATCGGCGTTCCTCCGGTTGCGCCTCTATCAGGACGCATACGGTTGGACCGAGTTGCGGTTCTATGTCCTCGCCGCCATCGCGTGGCTCGCGATCGGCGCCGTTGGAGCGGTGGTCGCGGTCGTCACCGACCGGACGCGCTGGCTGCTGCACGGCATGCTGGCGTTGTCGATCGTCTT
>DASQFY010000230.1:0-2593 GCA_035632895.1 Candidatus Dormiibacterota bacterium | reverse complement strand
GGTTCTCTATGCGGTGCTCGTCGCCTTCGTCGTCGTCGTCGTGTGGGAGCAATTCGACAACGCCGAAGCAGCCGCGCAGTCGGAGGCCAGCGCAATCGCCGACCTGCTTCGGGACTCTCAAGCTCTGCCGGCCGCCGTGCGCCCGCAACTGCAGCAGCGCCTCACTACCTACGCCCAAGACGTAGTTGACGACGAGTACCCGCGCATGCGCCGGGGAGAATCGATCGAGCAAGAGTCCGAACACCTGACTCAGGTCTGGCAGACCTAGCCTGAGTTTCCGGCTTTGGTGGTTGATCGGCGTGTCTTCTGTTGTCCTGGTGATGTTTTGGTCCGGGTTAGTGTATTACCTATATATGCCGTCGATTGTGGGTAAGCGTCAGGGGAACCAGACGTACTACTACCTGGTGGAATCGGCGCGGGTGGAGGGTAAGCCGCGGATCGTGTCGCAGCAGTACCTGGGTAGCGCCGAGGAGGTGGTGGCCAAGTTGTCCGGTGCGTCGGTGGGTGAGCCGGTGCGTAGCCAACACAAGGCTTTCGGGGATCTGGCGGCGGTGTGGGGGATGCTGGAGCGTCTGGATGTGATCGGGGTGATCGACGCGGTGGCGCCGCGTCGCGCGCATGCCGGTGCCTCGATCGGGACGTATCTGGCATTGGCGACTGCGAACCGGATGGTGGCGCCGTGCTCGAAGTTGGGTTTCGCCGACTGGTGGGACACCACGGCCGGGCCGCGGTGGGTGAAGATCGCGGCCCCCGCATTGGATCACCGCCGTTTCTGGGACGCGATGGACCGTCTCGATGTCGATCAGCTTCGGGTGGTCGAGGCCGAGCTGGGTCGTCGCATGGTCACCGAGTTCGGTCTGGATTTGTCGGCGTTGGTGTTGGATATGACGAACTTCGCCACGTTCATCGATTCGACCAACGACCGGGCCCCGATCGCGCAGCGCGGCAAGGCGAAGCAGAAGAGGACCGATCTTCGTCTGGTCGGTGTGGCCCTGGTTGTGACCCGCGACGGTGGCGTCCCGCTGCTGTCGCACGCCTACCCCGGCGACCGTCCCGACGTCACCCAGTTCACCTGCGTCATCGATGAACTGCTGGCCCGGTATCGGGAACTGACCGAACACGTCGAGGATCTCACCGTGGTCTATGACGCCGGGCAGAACTCCACCACCAACCATGAACGGGTCGAGGCCACCGGGATCGGGTTCGTCGGATCACTGCCACCCTCGGACCATCCCGGCCTGTTGAAGCTGCCGAAGAAGGCTTTCGTGGCGGTCGATGAGGACCGTTATCCCGGTGTGCGGTGCATCGACACGACCGTGGCCGCGTTGGGTGTCACCCGCCGCGCTGTGGTGACCCATTCCCCGACCCTGCACGCCGCGCAAGCCCGTGGTTTCGACCAGACCCTGGCCAAGGCCGGCAAACACCTCGCCGAGTTGCAAGCCCGCCTGGCGCGGGGCGGAACCCGCAAAGACCGGGCGGGGGTGGAAGCCGAGATCGCCGCGATCCTGCGGCCACGTTGGGTCGGCCAGGTCATCATCGCCACCCTCACCGGCGACGAGCCCGCCACCTTCCGGCTCGAGTGGCGCACCGACGCCGCCGCCCGCAAACGCCTCGAGACCCGGCTGTTCGGAAAGCGGATCCTGTTCACCAACCGCGATCACTGGAGCACTGCCGAGGTCGTGGCCGCCTACCGCTCCCAATCCCAAGTCGAATCGGGATTCCGCCAGCTCAAGGACCCCCACGTGGTGTCGTTCAGCCCGATGCACCACTGGACCGACCAGAAGATCCGCGTCCACGTCTTCTACTGCGTGCTGGCGCTGACCATCGCCCACCTCATGCGCCGCCAAGCAGAACACGCAGGCCTGCACATGTCGGTACGCGAACTACTCACCGAGCTGGCAGGAATCGAAGAGACCGTGCTGCTCTACCACGACGGAGGCAAAGGCCGCCCCCGCGCCCGCCGCATGCTCACCGAAACCACAGCCACACAACGCCAACTCGCCGAACTGTTCAATATCGACCACTACGCACCGACTCGCTGACCAGCAACGACACCGACTTAGGTAATACACCCGACCTACCCGAAAACCACTGCCTACCAGCGAGAACGCCACTCCGAATCAGACAAAGCCGGAAACTCAGGCTAGAGCCTCGGGCCCTCAGGGCACCAGTACCACCTTGCCGACGTTCTCACGCGCGGCGAGGATCCGATGGGCCTCAGCGGCTTTGGCGAATGGCACCGCCGCGTAGACGACGGGTGCGACGATGCCCTCGGCGATCGCCGTCGACAGGGGGCCGATCCAGGGCTCGAGTGTGCCGCGGTCGTCCCACAGCGCAAGCATGTTGAGACCGATGACGGCCTTCGATTCCTGGAGCTGCTTGACCAGGTTGAAGCCGCGAAGCATTGGCAATAGCTGCGGCAGGGCGGTGCGCAGCGACCGCTTGTCGCCCTGTTGCATGGCGGAGAAGCCGTAGGCGACGAGCCGGCCACCCGGCCGCAGCAGCTTGTAGGACCGCCGGAGCGATGCCCCGCCGAGGGCGTCCAGCACTACGTCGTATGGCTGCAGGCCTTTCCACCAGTCGTCGCGGCGGT
>DASQFY010000229.1:0-4749 GCA_035632895.1 Candidatus Dormiibacterota bacterium | reverse complement strand
CAAACCACGATGCCTCGCCGTCCGGCGAGGCGACCTCCTCCATCAGCGTCACGCTGCTCCCCCGCTCGGCGACGACCAGCGTGAGCGGGAAGTAGGCGGTCCCTCCGCCGGGCTGCGCCAGGTGGGCGGTCAGGGGCCGCTCGATCGTCACCCCGGCTGGCACGTAGAGGAACGTCCCGCCGGTCCAGGCGGCCTGCGCCAGTGCCCAGAAATGCTCGTGGGACGCGAGCGTGGTGGTCTCGCCCAGATGGCGCTGCACCAGCTCGGGATGGTCGCGCACCGCCAGTCGCAGGTCGCTGAAGACGACGCCCGCGTCGGCGAGGTCCGGGTCGAGCACGCAGCGGATGCTCGGTGGGTCAGTAGCCAGCGCCGCGTCACGCGGCAGTTCTGCCAGCGAGGTCCGCCGCCACTCCTCCTCCAGGCCGCTGGGCCAGGGAGTGGCCTCCATGCGCGCCCACCACGAGGCGCGCCGCTGGCGCAGCCAGTCGGGCTCGCCAAGGCGATCGCTGATGGCGGCGACGGTAGCCGCATCGAGGGCGGAGGCCGGCCGCCCCAGGTCAGTCGAGGTCGTCATCCGCCGGCTACCCGACCGCGCCTTCCATCTGGAGCTGGATGAGGCGGTTCATCTCGACCGCATACTCCATCGGCAGCTCCTTGACGATCGGCTCGATGAAGCCGTTCACGATCATGGCGCTCGCCTCTGCCTCGGTCAGGCCGCGGCTCATCAGATAGAAGAGCTGCTCGGAGCCGACCTTGGAAACGGTCGCCTCGTGCCCGATGGTGACGTCCTCCTCGTCGATCTCCATGTACGGGTACGTGTCGGACCGCGCCTCGTCGGACAGGATCAGCGCGTCGCAGCGCACCGTTGACTTGCTCTTGGCGCAGCCGGGGTAGACCTTCACCAGCCCGCGGTAGCTCGTGCGACCGGTCCCCTTGCTGATCGACTTGGAGGTGATCAGGCTGGTCGTGTTCGGCGCCGCGTGGATCACCTTGCCGCCGGCGTCCTGGTGCTGGCCGTCTCCGGCGAAGGCGATGCTGAGCACCTCGCCATGCGCGCGCTCACCGAGCAGGTAGATGCTCGGGTACTTCATGGTCAGGTGCGAGCCGAGGTTGCCGTCGACCCACTCCATGACCGAGTCCTCGTAGGCCACGGCCCGCTTGGTGACCAGGTTGTAGACGTTGTGGCTCCAGTTCTGGATCGTCGTGTAGCGCACCCGCGCGCCCTTCTTGACGATGATCTCGACCACCGCGCTGTGCAGGCTGGCTGTCGAGTAGGTCGGGGCCGTGCAGCCCTCGACGTAATGCACGCTCGAACCCTCGTCGGCGATGATCAGCGTCCGCTCGAACTGCCCCATGTTCTCGGTGTTGATTCGGAAATAGGCCTGCAGCGGCAGCTCGACGTGCACGCCGGGTGGCACGTAGATGAAGGACCCGCCGGACCAGACCGCGGTGTTCAGAGCGGCCAGCTTGTTGTCGTTTGCAGGGATGATCGTCCCGAAGTACTCGCGGAAGATCTCCTCGTGCTCCTTCAGGGCCTGATCGGTGCCCAGGAAGATGACACCCTGCTTCTCGAGGTCCTCGCGGATGTTGTGGTAGACGACCTCCGAATCGTACTGACCGCCCACCCCGGCGAGGTACTTCTTCTCCGCCTCGGGAATGCCCAGCCGGTCGTACGTACGGCGGATGTAGTCGGGCACGTCATCCCACGACTGCACGGCCTTATCGGTCCCGGTGACGTAATAGAAGATGTCCTGGAAGTCGATCCCGCTCATGTCGCCGCCCCAGGTCGGCATCGGGCGCGCCTCGAAATGCCGATATGCCTTCAGGCGCATATCGGTCATCCACTTGGGCTCGCCCTTAATGCGGCTGATCTCGGCCACGATCTCGGCGTTGAGCCCCTTCTTGAAGATGTGAAGGGGTTTCTCGGCATCGTGCCAGCCGTACTTGTAGCCGGATGGGACCTGGCTGAGCGCTGGGTTCGGAAGGGCCATCATTCCTCGATTCGCGAGCTGGGTTTCGAATCCCGACTTTGTAGGTCGGTATTCCAGCCAATGATCCCCCAAGTCGGGTCCGAGGTCAACCGGACGTCTGCGCGAGTGAGCTTTCGAGGGCCACCCGTCCTTCGTCCATTGCCAGGTACGACATCGCGCGCATCAAGTGCAGGGAGTCTGTTGCGTTTCCGAACTGCTGCCAGATACCCACACTCGGACTGTTGGGTCAAGAATTGGGTGATCCGGCCACCCTTACCACGCTCAGACGACCTCGAGAGACCCGCTGGCGGCTGGATGTGGGCGGCCTTGCATGCTGCCCGTGGCTATCTGGCCAGAACATGAGCCCCCGCACCGGTTCCGCCGGCTGGCGGAGCCACGCGCGCATCCGTCGACCGTCGGTCGGGAAGGCGGCTCGCAGCAGCCGCCGATGGTCCGCCACGCGGCGGCGATTGGTGCGACCTTGCGCAACAACGACGAGACCACTCACGGTGGTCGATTGCCAGCCGAGTGATGCCGCGACCGGGGCGGCCAGACGAACCTTGCGATCGATGCTGGCCATCAGTTCCTGGAGGTCCACCAGAGCGGTCTTCAGCTCAATCGCTAGCAGCGATCCACTCGCTGGATGGCGCGCCAAGACGTCGATGACCCCACGCTCGCCGTAGCGTGCGAACGAGACCTCGGGCCTGACCTCCCAACCGCGCGCCACCAGCCAGCGGACGACTGCCTCGCCGAGAGTGGCGTGCGCACGATCCAGCAGCCGATCGAGCTCGCCGCCGCGCCAACGCACTCGCAGCTCGACGCGGAGATCCAGGGCAGCCATCACGCGCCGGATGGTCGCCGTCGGGAGCTTGTCCAGATGGCCTCGCTCCAGACGTGAGACGGTCGACTGCGAAACACGTGCGGCAACGGCGAGATCGTGTTGCCTCCAGCCTCGGCGCATCCGGACCGCTCGGAGCGCAGCGCCGAGCCGCTGGTCGTCCACGTCTAAAAGGATGCCGGCCGCGGGTTATCGGACTCTTATCTGCGGGTTACCCAAGCGTGCCTAGCTATGATGCATCCGCTATGACGGCATTGGCCCCGAGCCGTCCCCAAGCGTCCGGGCGCGGGCGTCTGATCGTCGCCCTCCTGCTCGGCGCGCTGGTTGCGGTCTCGCTGGGTGTCTACGGCAACGTCCACGACCCGACGGGCCGCAGCCTGGTCACCCTCTTCTTCACTGCCACGATCAACCTGAAGGTCTGGCTGGCGACGCTGGCCGTCGGCCTCGCCATCCTCCAGGTTCTGACTGCCGCAAAGTTCTATGGCAGGCTCGGCGGCGGGCACGGCCCGCCCTGGCTCGGCCGCCTCCATCGCGCCAGCGGCTCTCTCGCTTTCCTGGCCACCATTCCGGTGGCGTACCACTGCCTCTGGGCGCTCGGCTTCCAGGCCGCAGAAACGCGCGTGCTGGCCCATGGGCTCCTCGGCTGCGCCTTCTTCGGAGCCATTGCCGCCAAGGTGCTACTGGTCCGATCGCGAGGGTTGCCCGGCTGGGCGCTGCCGCTAGCGGGCGGAACGGTCTTCACGGCCCTGGTCGGCGTCTGGCTGACGAGCTCGCTGTGGTACTTCACCACCGTCAAGTTCCCGGGCTTCTGAGGAAGACCGATGTCGCGGAAGACGTACAACCGCATCATCGGGGCGGTCCTCGCGCTGGGCGCCGCAATCTTCGTGCTGCTGCTTGCCGGCTTCGGATCCGAGCTCCTGACCCGACCACCGGCAACCTGACGCGATCCTATGGGCGGCGGCCACTCATGCCGAGCAGGCCCCCGATCGCAGCGGCGGCCGGCTGGATCGGAGCGCCGGTCCCGATCAGCCAGTAGAACCAGGCGAACTCCGGATCCAGCTCATTGGCCAGAAGTGTTCCGCCGGCGGTGAGCACGAGCAGCTCACCCAGCCACGCTCCGACGACGAGCAGCACCAGGCGCGAAGGACGCAGGGTGGCTGCCTGACGTCGCGCGAAGAGGAAGAGCGCGATCGCAGCCAGTGCCGCCTGGAAACCGTAGATCGCCGGCCACGACTCGCGCAGCACCCTGATTGGTCCGAGGAATGCGCCCCTTCCACCAAAGATGAGCCACGAAAGCGCCACGGTCGTGCCCAGCACTAGGGTCAGGAGCGCTAGGGCGACGACCGGATGCTCGAGACGACTGCGCGACGCGGTGACAGCAGAAGGTCCTTCGTTCATGCTGCTCATGACGCGTCGCCACACGGCATGGTCGCAATGCCTAAGGCAGGAGCTCTGCCAACGCGGACGCGGGCGGCTGGCGCTCCACGAAGGCGCGCGCTCCCTCGACGGCGACGGCTCCGTCCAGGATCGCGAGCTGCGCAACGCGCCCGCCTGCCACGAAGGCGCGCACGCCGCCCCGCACGACGATCTCGTCCCAGGCTGGCGCCCAGCCGACGACGTCGAGCGACGCGCCGGCGAACTCGGAGAACACCCACGGCACTCGACGCGGTGACGCGGCCTCGCCCAGCATGCCGAGCGCGGCCGCCTCGCCCGCCTCACGGGCAGCGTGCCAATGCTCGACCCGCGGTCCGTCGGCCGGGCGCGCCATGTCGCCAGCGGCAAAGATCGCTGGAGCGCTCGTTCGGCGGCCAGCGTCGACCACGACTCCGTCGTCGACGCTGAGACCGGCGGCCAAGGCCAGCTCGACCCGAGGCGTCACGCCAACCCCGGCCAGCACGAAGTCGGCGGGCACCAAGTCCGCGTCAACCCGAATGCCCTCCG
>DASQFY010000228.1:0-8552 GCA_035632895.1 Candidatus Dormiibacterota bacterium | reverse complement strand
CCATCCGGCCCAGGCGCTCAACAGGCTCGCTGACGCGCTGCGCGAGTTGCGAGGCCAGCCCGGTGGCGCGTAGGTCCCTCGGTCTCGCCTTCGTCCTCCTCCTCGGATCCGCTTGCTCACTATTTCTCCCTGAGCGTACTGACGGCGAACTTCGCATCCACGCCCGAAACCTGTCAGACGAGCGACTGGGCTATGAGGTCCGGAGCTCCCTTGGCGGGGGCGCCGGGTGGGGTCTGCTCATGCTGAGTTCGGGATGCCGGGCGGTGCAGGTGCCGTGGACCATCTCGATGGGAGCGGCCGGACCGAACGGCGCAGTAGGCGTCTACCACGAGATCCTCACATCGGCAGACTTCGAGAATGCCGCCTCGGTGGAGTTATGGATCCAGGTTGCCGAGGACGGCGATGTAAGGACCGGACCTGGCCGCCCTGAATGGGCACTTCAGCCGGCGCCACACTGCGGTTCCTCCCGCCCCTGACGCGGCCCATCAGTGAGCGGCTGGCGTCGCCGGCGCGGCGCGGGTCAGAGCCAGCGAGCCGGAGGCGCTGGCTGAACGAGCGGCGCAGGAGGGGCTAAGGGGGGCAGCGGTGGTGGGGTGGGTCGGCCGTCGAGACTAGACTCCACAGTGTGTAGGATGGGGAAGAGCGCGCTTTTGTGGTGCCCGCCATCGTTCGCTTGCTCCCTGCCAGACCGTCGAATAGTGCAGCGACAGGAGTAGGCGGATGGGACCCGTAGGGTGGCCCGAACTCTTCCTAGTTCTACTGATCGTGGCTGTGGCGGTGGTGGCGGTCTCCTCTCTGCGATCCCAGCGCTGGCTCCTCTGGACGGTGCTTGTTGGCGTAGTTGCGCTGCTCGCAGCAGCCGTGATCGGGACGTACCTGTTCGAGGGCCCCGGGACCTAGGGGGAAGGTGGAGCCGGTAAGCCGCCAGTAAGCATGGGTCGGCGGGTGCTCCCCCCACCTGTCGGCCCCGCCCACCAACGAGAGATCGAGCCTATAACTGAGCGGTTTTCGCTCGTGGTCCCACGCTCGGGACTACAGCGGATCGGCCGTGCTACTTAAGAGTCACTTGCTCTGCCGTTGAGCTAGCCGCCCATCGGAAGGATGCCATTCGTGCTCGGGTCGGGTCAACCGCGAAGGACCTGACAAGGCCGAATTCGTGCTCGTTACCCGTTGATGAGGCGTGCAGCCAAGTCCTCGTCACGAAATCACGCGTTATCCCGTTCTGCTACTCCACGGATCGCGCGGGCCTGCCTGGGATCGGATGCGGGGGCTGACTCGCAGTTTGGGAGCGCAGGCAGCGTGTAGGTCCAGATGAGGAGAACCGCCAGAACGACGACCACCGTCTCGATGAGCCCTCGGCGCAACCAACGCCGCGCCTTCCACGCCACCAGCGCCAACGTCGCGACTGCAGCCACGAGAAATGCGTTGATCAACGCATCCCACCCGACCGCGTAGCACTCCTGCACGGGGCGCAGCATAGCCCGAGGTCACCGTCAACCTGGCTAGCTCGCCGGCTGCGCCGGTCCTCCGAGCGGCTCGGGCGCCTGGCCGTAGTGGTCGTCCAGGAACGCGCGCACCTGCCCGATGTCGGCAGTGTCGAGATACAGGCGCCAGTTCCAGGAGGTGACGGCGATGGGGTGGGCGAAGTCCCCGCCGGTCCACGGCGAGAGGATCACCTTGAACTTGGCGCTGCGCACCTGCTGCTGAACGTAGTCGGTCAGCGCCTGCACGCCCGCAGCATCCAGCACGTTCGGCTGGTACCAGATGACGATGCCGCCGTGCTCCAGGTTGTGGACCACCTGCGACTCGATGGCGGGCGCGGCGCCGGTGTAGACACCCCATGGCCCCGGATCATTCCAGTGCTGTCCCGAGGTCGCCGGCACCGAGCTATATGGGCCACCGATCGTGCCCACGGCGATGTGCCCGCCCCCGTCGTCGGGCTGCCGCTCGCCGATCCGGCCGCCGCTGTTGCCGCTGAAGAGGAGCACCACCACCAGCACGATGGCACCGACCACCAGGACGCCGCCGATGATCAGGATGCGCAGGTCGAACGCACCGGACGCGCCCGAGGCGCCGATGCGCCGGCTCAGCGCCGCTTCGCTCGCTCGCGACCGTCGCTGAATGCCGGAGGTTCGTCGTTTGGCCATTGGCGCGACAGGATAGCCGAGCCATCGGCGGTGCGCCGAAAAGGCGATCGGCAAGGCGCTTGCTAGAATCCGGAACGCCACCGCCTGCGGGCGAGGCACTGAACCCCCAACGGAGATGAAATGACGCAAGCCGGCGACCCACGCCGCGAAAGCATCCTGGGCCTCGCCCGCCAGTTGGTCGGCGGAATCGTCCAGCTCGTCCGACTGGAGCTGACCCACGGCCGACAGGAGATCGGACAGATGCTCGCCGAAACGCGAGGCGGGCTGATCCTGATCGGAGTGGCGGTGGGCCTGCTGATGGCGGCGCTCATTGCGCTGGTCGCGTTCGTGATCCTGGCGATCGCCGCCCTGACGGGCCTCCCGGGCTGGCTGGTGGCCTTGCTCGTGTTCATCGTCCTGGCGGTGGTTGCCGCCCTGCTCGCCTATCGTGGGGTCCGCAAGATCCGTATCGGGCCGCCGGAGGAGACCATCGAATCGGTGAAGGAGGACATCGCGTGGGCGAAACGCTTGCTGAGACGCGGGTAGAGGTACAGGCGCACCGCGCCGAGCTGCAACGCACCGGCGAGCGGCTCGAGGCGCGCGTCCGCCATGCCGTCGACATCAAGGGCCGGTTCCGCGAGAACCCTGCCCTCTTCATCGGACTAGGACTCGGCACCGCCTTCCTCGTGGCCGGCGGGCCGAAGCGCGTGGCCAGGTTGCTCCGTCGTCGCCTGCGCCCGAACGCCAGCGAACAGGCCTATGACGCGCTGCCGAGCGCCATGCAGGCATGGGTCGATGCTGTCGCCGGCGGGGTCGGGCCGAAAGCTGGGAAGGCACGCGAAGCGATGGTGGCGGAGATCCAGTCGTGGCGGCGCGACCAGCTGAAGAGCCGCAAGGCACGCCGCGAGCTGGCCCGAGCCGTGGTCGATGGTCCGCCGGGACCGTCGCGTACCGCCTGGAAAGCGGCCGAGGCCGGGCTGACCCTGTTCTCGGCGGCGCTCGCCCGCAAGGCGATCGAGCGATTCCTGAGCGGCGGGGAGCCGCCCGCCCAAGCGGAGTCCGCCCCGACCGCCCCAGCCGACTCGCCCGGTCAGCGCGAGTACTCGGGTTTCTCGACCCTCGCGCCGCCCACCAGCGAGGCCGTCTCGAAGTCCTGAGCGGCGGCTGGCCCTTCAAACGGAACGGGCCGCCATATTGACACGAGTCATATATTTACAATATGACTCGTATTGCCAATGGGACGAGGCGCGCCTACCACAGCCAGCTCCGAGCGCAGCAGGCCGAAGAAACGCGGGCGCGCATTCTTGATGCGACCGTTCGAGTGATGGCCGGCGGCCTCGCCTATGTGTCCATTCCCGACGTGGCGCGCGAGGCCGGCGTATCGGTCCCCACGATCTACCGGCACTTCGCAACGAAGCGCGACCTCATCGCCGCCGTGCACCCGCACATCGTGCGCCGTGCCGGCCTCGACAAGCTGGTCCCCCCGCGCTCGGTGGACGAGCTTCGGGGCGGGGTGCGCGCGTACATCGACCACGTGGAGTCTTACGACGACCTCGCACGCGCGGCCATGGCCAGCCCGGCGTCCGAGGAGGCGAGGCGGATCAACATGCCTGATCGGCTCGCGGCGTTCCGCCGGCTCGCCGATTCGGTCGAGCCAAAGCTCGCGGAGGCTGACCGGGATCGCATCGCCCGTCTGCTCGTGATCCTCACCGCGTCATCGGCCCTGCGCATGTGGCGCGACAACCTCGGCTTATCGGTCGACGCGGCGGCCGATGAGGTGGATTGGGTCGTCAAAGCGGCCATCGCCGCCGCCACCAGGAGGAATCGACAATGAGCGAGGCAGCGGTTCGAAAGCTCCGAGACGTGCGCATGGCCGACGTAGCCGAGGTCGGCGGCAAGGCCGCCAGCCTGGGCGAGCTGCTTGGGGCGGGCGTCCGCGTGCCGGATGGCGTGGTCCTGACGGCAGGGGCCGCCGACCTGACGGCGGCCGACCGCCGGTCGCTGCTGTTCGTCGGCGCGGGGAACCTCGGGATCGGCCCATTCGCGGTTCGATCGAGCGGGATCGCCGAGGACGGCGCCGAGCGCTCCTATGCCGGCATCTACGAGTCGGTGCTGGACGTGTCGGCGGACGACCTTGCCGAAGCGGCGGAGCGCTGCCTGGCCAGCGCCGGCGCCGCCCGCGTCGCGGAGTACGAGCCTGCCACCGGCGGCAGCAACGGCCGCATGGCGGTGATCGTCCAGCGGATGGTTACACCGGCCGCGGCCGGTGTGGTCCTCACCGCCGATCCGATCAACGGCGACCGGCGTTCCTGCATCGTCACAGCCGTGCGCGGCACCGGGGAGCGGCTGGTATCCGGGGCGGCCCTCGGTGACGAGTGGGTCGTCCAGGAGGACGTTGCCACCGCTCGCCGCCAGCCCGAGCACGCCATTGATCGTGGCCAGGCCATGAGTGTGGCCAACGAGGCACGGCGGATCGCGGCCGCACGCGGGGACCCGCAGGACATCGAGTGGGCGATCGATGCGGAGGGCACGCTCTGGATCCTCCAGGCCAGACCGATGACGGCGCTCGCGCCGGACGTGTCGTGGGACGCACCTGCGCCAGGCGCCTACAACCGCGCATACCGATTCGGCGAATGGATAGGCGAGCCGGTGACGCCGCTCTTCGAGTCCTGGCTTCTGTCCACCATGGAGGCGCGCCTCCACGCTCGCCTCCAGGAGTGGATCGGGCAGCATGCTCCACGGCCGTACCACGTCGTGGTCAATGGCTGGTACTTCTACTCGATCAACTTTATCTCTCCCGCGGCCCTCGCCCGCAGCCTGCCCGACGTCCTGTGGCATCTGATTCGGTCCCCTCGTCGCGTTGCGGGCCTGATTCCGCCACTGCTTCGACACAGTTTTCCCGTCTTCGAGCGGGAATGGCGCGAGGACCTGCTCCCGCGCTACCGGGCCGCCGTGGCAGCTGCCGAGGGGCGTGTCGAGACTCTGCCGGTCAGCGAGCTCCCCGCGGTGATCGATGAGCTGGCGGGCCTCGCCGGTGACTACTTCGGCTCGATCGCCGCGCTGGCCGGTGCTGCGTACAAGATGGAGATCAACCTCGCACGCTTCTTTCGCGGGAATCTGGCGAGCGCGCTCGACGGCAGTCACCTCCCGCTCCTGGCCGGCTTCGGGCCGCCGGCTGACCCTGGCCGGCATGCTGTCGCGTCCCTGGATTGGTGGCACGCCCCATCGCCGCACGCGATGAGGGCGACGAGGCCGCCCGAGGACCACCTCCGCCTGGTCAAGGCGAGGGAGGCAGCCGAGGAGGCCGCGTTCCGGACCCTCGCCTCGTCACCGCGTCGCCTTCGGGCCTTCCGCCGTCTGCTGGCGGACGCCCAGCACCTCGTCCTCGTGCGCGAGGAGCAGGTGCGCGATCTCACGCTGGCCTGGCCAGCCATGCGTCGAGCGGTGCTGCGGATCGGCGAGGCGCTAGCCGCGCACCGGCTGATCGCGGAGCCAGCCGACGTCTTCTTCCTGACTCGTGACGAGACGCTCGAGGCTCTCGGACAAGGGGGACTGCCGGCAACCGTCGACGTCGCCGGCCGGCGTGCGAAGCGGGAGGAGCAGGCCCGGCTGGTGCCTCCCCTGTTCGTCGGCCGAGTGAATCCCATGCTGACGAAGATGTGGTACGCGTTCCCACGACTCATCGGTGCTGTTGCATCGGACACAGCGCTGGTGTCGGGCGCGCCGGCGTCGCCGGGTCGAGCGACCGGGCCGGTCCGCGTGATCCGCGGCCCGCAGCAGTTCGACGAGCTTCTGCCCGGCGAGATCCTCGTGGCGCCGCTCACCGCCCCGGCGTGGACGCCGCTCTTCACCCGGGCGGCCGCGGTCGTAACTGACGTTGGGAGCGCGGCGTCGCACGCCTCGATCATCGCCCGTGAGTATGGAATCCCGGCTGTTGTCGGCTGCGGTGACGCAACGGCCCGCCTGCGAACGGGAATGCGCGTCACAGTCGACGGCAGCACGGGAAACGTCGAGCCTGAGTAAGGGGACGGTCAACCATCGCACAGGCGCCTAGCTGTTTGCGCCTGACCTGCGGGAGCAACGGCGGCGGCACCCCCATCGGTCCTCCGCTAGACTCGACGGCGAGCATCCGCCGAAGCGCCGGGCGAGTGGCGGAACGGCAGACGCGCCGGCTTTAGGAGCCGGTGTCGCAAGACGTGCGAGTTCGAATCTCGCCTCGCCCACCAACCCACCACCAACCCACCAACCGGGAGCTGCATGGTCACCGTCTCCACCCGACCCGAGCCGGGCTCGAAGGTGGTCCTCGAGATCGAGGTTGCGCCGGACGAGGTCGACCGCCACTTCGACACCGCCTATCGGCACGTCGCCGAGCGGACGAAGGTGCCCGGCTTCCGCCCCGGCAAGGCGCCGCGGCACGTCATCGATCGGTTCGTGGGGCGTGATTCGGTGATCGCCGAGGCGATCGACCACCTCGTCAGCGAGGGATACGACCGGGCTCTCGACCAGTCGACCATCATCCCGATCGACCAGCCGCATGTCGACATCGACGCCGCCACCGTGGTGGAGGGCGCCGTCGTGCGCTTCACGGCCACGGTCGCGGTTCGGCCGGACGTGTCGCTGGGGGCGTACACCGAGTATCCGTTCACGCTCGAGTCGCCACAGGTGACCGATGAGCAGGTCGAGGCGGTGATCGCCGAGCTGCGCGATGACCAGGCAACGCTGCGGCCGGTCGATGGCCGCGGGGCGCAGCAGGGCGATGTGGTGGCCGTCAAGTTCGTAGGCACCATCGACGGCGAGCCGTTCGAGGGCGGGTCGGCGGATCGCCTGCCGCTCGTCATCGGTGAGGGGCGAATGATGCCCGGCTGGGAGGACCAGCTGATCGGCATGACGATCGACGAGACGAAGGGCTTCGAGACCGCCTTCCCGGACGACTACCGGGTCGAGGCGCTTCGCGCCAAGACGGCCCACTTCGAGGTTACGCTGCTCGACCTGCGCGAGCGCCTGCTGCCGGAGGTGGACGACGAGCTGGCGAAGAGCGTCGGCGAGGTCGCCACCCTGGACGAGCTGCGGGTCGAGATCCGCGACGCGCTGGATAAGCGCGCCGCCGATGAGGCGCGCCACGCCTTCGCCGATCGGATCATCGACTTCGCCGCCTCGAATGCCAGCGTGGAGCTGCCCGAGGTTATGATCGCCAACGAGATCGAGATCATGCGCGACGAGCTGCGGAACCGCCTCGCCGCGCAGCGGATCGGGCTGGACCGCTACCTGGAGCTGGCCAAGCAGACGCCCGAGGAGCTCGGCAAGGAGCTGCGCGAGCCCGCATCGCGCCGGGTCAAGGTCCTGCTCGTCCTATCGGCGATCGCCGAGAAGGAAGGGATCGACGCCGCCGACGCGGAGATCGACACCGAGATTGCCCAGCAGCTGGAGCGCTACGGAAACGACCCCAAGCTTGCCGAGTACCTCACCTCGCGGCGCGGTCGCAGCTACCTGCGCATGACGCTGCGCAACCGTAAACTGGTCGACACGCTCATCGTTCGCGCGCTCGGGACCGATGCAGCCGCCGCGGAGGCGGCGCCATCGGCCTCCGAGTCAGACGCCACCACGGAGTAGACGCATGCTGGTCCCGATGGTCATCGAGTCGAGCGCCCGCGGCGAGCGGGCCTTCGACATCTATTCGCGGCTTCTCAAGGAGCGGATCATCTTCCTGGGCGACGCGATCGAGGATCACGTCGCCAACCTGGTCATAGCCCAACTGCTCTACCTGGAGTCCGAGGACTCGGAGAAGGACATCAGCCTGTACATCAACTCGCCCGGGGGCGTGGTGACGGCCGGCCTGGCGATCTACGACACGATGCAGTACCTGAAGGCCCCGGTCAGCACCATCTGCATCGGCCAGGCGGCCTCGATGGGCGCCATCCTGCTGGCCGCCGGCGCGACCGGGAAGCGATACGGCTTGCCGAACAGCCGGATCATGATCCACCAGGGAACGTCCGGATTCCGCGGCAACACGCCCGACGTCGAGATCCAGGTCAAAGAGGTGATGCACCTCACCGAGCGACTGATGACGATCCTGGCCGAGCACACCGGGCAGACCGCGGAGAAGGTGCGACACGACTCGGAGCGCGACTACTTCATGGGCGCGGAGGAGGCCAAGGCCTATGGCCTGATCGACGAGGTCTTCGCCGGCACGAACGCCTCGCTCATCTCAATGGCGCAGCAGGCCGGCGGGACGGTGCCGACCGCCAAGGAGGCAGCGGCCGAGGAAGCCAAGCCCGCCAAGAAGTAGACCGATGCAGCGGCGCCGCTTCGGTCGCAACTGTCGACTTGCGCTGGGGCGGGCCTAACTCCGAAGCACGGCTCGCTCCGACCCCTTAATTCCCGTCAGGGCGCAAGGTCCCGGCAAGCACACACGCCTGCTGATGGGTC
>DASQFY010000227.1:0-5275 GCA_035632895.1 Candidatus Dormiibacterota bacterium | reverse complement strand
GTCATGAAAGCCGATAACACCCGAAGCCGGTGGGCCAACCGCAAGGAGGCAGCCGTCGAAGGTGGGATTGGTGATTGGGACGAAGTCGTAACAAGGTAGCCGTACCGGAAGGTGCGGCTGGATCACCTCCTTTCTAGGGAGTCCCGGTCCGCCGGTTCGCCGGAGGACCAGACCTTCCAGGTCGATCGACCGATGCACGCACTTGCCGTTCCACGAGGGGATCGGCACCCGCGCAAGCGGGCGCATCGGCCGACCTCGTCGTAGCAGACCTGCCCGTTGACAACGCGGGTTCCTGTCACTCTTCAGCCGTCAAGGCGAGGCCGTGAGCCGTCCCATTCGGGGGCGGCTCCTTCGTTTGCCCCGGTCGCCTGGCGCGGTTGCGCGGCTCGTCCCGCGCAGTTACGATGCCGGCCCGCGAGGGGGCGTTTAGCTCAGCTGGTTAGAGCACTGCCCTGATAAGGCAGAGGTCTCTGGTTCGAGTCCAGAAACGCCCACCACCCTCTCCCCTCGACCGATCTGGAGCGACTGCCGTGTCCGACTCGTCGCCGATGGGGATCCTGGCCGAGCCGAACGAGGGCCGCGCGCTGCATGCCACATTGGACGGCGTGGTCTACGCCCGCCTTCCCGTGCGCACCCATCTGGTGACCCCCGCCGACACGGACGCCATTGCGGTCGTCCGTCGCTACGCCGTCCCCCTCGGCGACGACGTCGCGCTGGTGGCGGTCAGCGAGCGGATGGTGGCCATCACCCAGGGCCGCTCGCACCGGATGGTGGACATTCGCCCAGGTCGGCTGGCGCGCTTCCTGGTTCGCTTCGTCACGCGACCCGGCTATGGCATCGGGCTCGGCACGGCGGAGACGATGCAGCTGGCAATTGAGGAGGTGGGAGCGCCCCGCATCCTGTTGGCGGCGGCCGTCAGCGGCGTCACCAAGCCGTTCGGCGTGCATGGCCTCTTCTATCGGATCGCCGGCCGCCAGGCGGCGGCGATCGACGGCCCGACGAGCTATACCATCCCGCCCTATAACCAAGCGGCCACGCTCGGCCCGCGGGACCCCCATGGCGTCGCGCGGCGCATCGCCGAGGCGCTGGGCGTGCCGGCCGCAGTCATCGATGCCAATGACGCGGGCTGCAACGCGTTGGGCGTCTCTCGCGGTCTCGACCGTCGCTGGGTGGAGCGGCTCTTCGCCGACAACCCGCTCGGGCAGGCCCGTGAGCAGACGCCGATCTGCGTGGTGCGGCGCCTGACCTGGCCTGCCGATGAACCGCTGCCGCCCGAGCCGCGACGTCGGCTCACACCACCCTGATCAGTCCGCCGCCCCTGGGCGTCGGGTGCCGCCGCGCCGACCCCGCTGCTAGACTGGCGGCCGCCGGGGGGATGTAGCTCAGTTGGGAGAGCACCTCCTTTGCAAGGAGGGGGTCAGGGGTTCGAGTCCCCTCATCTCCACCATCCCAGCCGCTCGCGAGTCGCGTCAGCCCGGCCTCATACCGCTAGGATGGGCTGCGCGTGCGCGAACCGGCATCTACCTCAACCTGGAGATCATCTCGTTTGGACAACCTCCCTCGGGTGCCGACGCGTGAGCTCTATCCTGCGATCATGAGCGGCCGCCGCACGGCCACCGCGCTGCTCATGGCGGGAGCACTGCTGGCGGCGTGCTCAACAGCGGTGCCGAGCGCGACACCCTCCGGGTCGGACGGCGGCGTCGCGGCCGCGTCTCCCAGTGCCAGTCTTGAGCCGACGTCCACCGCCAGTCCGTCCCCGGTGCCGACGCCCACGCCGACGCCACCGGGTGGCGTGTACTCCGGAACCGTGCCCGGCGTACTTGATCCATCGGTCGCAAATCTGCCGGCCCGGGTCTATG
The DNA here is from genome assembly GCA_035632895.1 of Candidatus Dormiibacterota bacterium. GTDB lineage: Bacteria > Chloroflexota > Limnocylindria > QHBO01 > QHBO01 > DASQFY01. Next base: position 3,416 of record DASQFY010000227.1, on the reverse strand, counting down.
TGCCGAACGAGACGACGAATGACGTCGCGGTCATCGATCCGGAGACTCTCACCGTGATCGGCCGCTTTCCGGCAGGCCTCGCGCCCGAGCACATCACTCCCGACTGGGACCTCCAGACCCTGTACGTCAGCAACATGAATGGCGCCAGCCTGACGGTGATCGATCCACGCACCGAGCGGCCGGTCGAGACGAAGCAGGTTCCGTTCCCCTACAACCTGTTCTTCACGCCCGACGGAAGCAAGGCGATCGTGGTCGCCGACTACCTCGGCATCGACATGGTCGCCGACAACGGCCTCTACTTCTATGACCGCGAGACCTGGCAGCTCCTGAAGTTCGTGCAGGTCCCGTGGCCAGGCGTGAATCACCTTGACTTCTCTCCCGATGGAAGCTTCCTCATCGTCACCTGCGAGAGCGCAGGAGTGGTGGTCAAGATCGACGTTGAGAAGATGGAGATCCTCGGCACGGTCGAGCTGGGTGGATCGCCTCTCGACGTCCGCCTCGCACCGGCCGGGGACGTCTTCTTCGTCGCCAACCAGGGCACGCATGGGGTCGATGTCGTCGACGCCGTCGCGATGGAGCGGGTGGGCTTCATTCCAACCGGCAACGGGGCCCACGCATTCGCCTTCAGCCGCGATGTCACACGGCTGTTCGTCACCAACCGCCACAACGGCACCATCTCGGTCATCAGCGTCGCCTCGCGCCAGGTGATCGATACCTGGGAGGTGGGTGGATCGCCGGATATGGCGACGGTCTCCCCGGATGGCAGCCAACTGTGGATCTCGAATCGCTTCCACGGCACGGTCACCGTCCTCAATCCGGAGACCGGGGAAGTGATCAAGGTCATCGAGACCGGCGGCAACCCTCACGGCCTGACCTTCTGGCCCCAGCCTGGAAGCATCAGCCTCGGCCACAACGGCAACATGCGTTGAGCCGTCGGTCGAACCGATGACCCTCCGCCGGACGGTGGCGGCACTCATGACGGGTGCATTGCTCGGGGCCTGCTCGACCGCGACGCCCAGCCCATCATCGGTGCCGTCAGACGGTGGTCTGCCAAGCGCGCCACCAAGCCCGACGCCATCGCCGACGGTGGAGCCGACGCCCACCCCCACCCCTGCCGGTGGTGTGTATTCCGCCACGGTGAGTGGTGAGATCGATCCGTCGCTGGCCGACATTCCCGAACGGGTGTACGTGCCAAACGAGATGTCGGGTGACGTCACCGTCATCGATCCGGCCGCGTTTGCGGTGGTGGGCCGCTTCGCGACCGGCGAGTACCCGGAGCACATCACCCCCGATTGGGACATGCAGCGGCTGTACGTCAGCAACATGAACGGCGGCACCCTGACGGTCATCGATCCGCGCACGGCTGAGCCCGCGGACACCATCAGCCTGCCGATCTTCCCGTACGCGGTGTACTTCACCGTCGACGGCGAGAAGGCGATCGTGGTGACCGATTACATCTCGATCGATCTGATCGAGGACAACGGTGTCCACTTCTATGACCGCCAGACCTGGGAGCTCCTGAAGTTCGTGCAGATCCCGTGGACCGGCGCCGACGACCTCGACATGTCGGCCGACGGGAGCTATCTGATGATCAGCTGCGAGTACAGCGGCTTCGTGGCGAAGGTTGACACGGCGAAGATGGAACTGGTCGGAAATGTCGAGGTCGGCAGCCTGCCTCGGGATGTCCGGCTGGCGCCCGATGGCAAGGTCTTCCTCGTGGCCAACGAGGGACTCGACGGCGTGCAGGTCGTGGATCCGGATGCCATGGAGGTCACTGCGTTCATCCCGACCGGCGATGGCGCGCACGGCATCGAGTTCAGCCGTGACACATCGCAGATGTTCGTGGCCAATCGAGCCGCCGGCACGATCTCGGTGATCGCCCTCGCGTCGATGAGCGTCATCGCCGACTGGCCCGTGGGCGGCTCCCCCGACCAGATGGCGCTCTCGCCCGACGGCAGCCAGCTGTGGGTATCGAACCGCTACCACGGATCGGTATCGGTGGTCGACACCGAGAGCGGCGAGGTCATCGCCACCATCGCGGTCGGCGCCAACCCGCACGGGCTCACCTACTGGCCGCAGCCCGGTCGCATGAGCATTGGCCAGAACGGCAATATGCGCTGACGTGGCAGCGGAAACCCCCACCGGTCGCATGCAGCGTAGGGCCTCATTGACCCCATCCTGATGCCGGTGATACAATCTCGGTCGCTCTCGCGGGTGGCCGGTTTGCGGCCGGCCCGCGATCGTTGTGAACAGGCCCAAAACTAGGTACGTCCCCTGACCACTGTGCGCGACGCGTGTCGTGCCCATCGGTCAGCGGACATTCGCTGGCGCCCATGGCGTCGCCTTCCCGGTGACCTCCCTGGGCGAGCCGTCCCGTCCGATGATGAGGACGTGCGACCTTAAGAATCGAAGACTGGAAGCATTGATTTCGTCGAGGAAATTCCGACGCCTCGCGCGGCTTTGTGCCGCTCGAGGACCAACGCGCGATGGCCAGCACCGTGCTAGCCGCGTGAACGTTAGGTCAAGCTACTAAGGGCGTTCGGTGGATGCCTTGGCGCCAAGAGCCGAAGAAGGACGTGGCAGGCGACGAAATGCTTCGGGGAGCTGCGAGCAAGCGTTATCACCCGGAGATGTCCGAATGGGGAAACCCACCCAGGGTAATGCCTGGGTACGGCCGACTGAATCCATAGGTCGGACCGAGGAAACCGAGGGAACTGAAACATCTAAGTACCTCGAGGAGCAGAGAATATTCCGTTAGTAGTGGCGAGCGAAAGCGGAGGAGCCCAAACCGCGGTTGCGTGACAGGCTGCAGCCGTTGCAGTCGCGGTGTTGGAGGGCCGGCCGGCGGTGCGCTGCAGTGCCCGCAGGGAGTTACAAATCGGTTCGTTAGCAGAAGTGGCATGGAAAGGCCAGCCGTAGAGGGTGATAGCCCCGTAAGCGAAAACGATCCGACTCCTGCGCCGTGTCCCTGAGTACCACGTGGAAGGTCTCTCATGTGGGAACCCGGGCGGACCACCGTCCAAGGCTAAATACTCTTGGCGACCGATAGTGAACCAGTACCGTGAGGGAAAGGTGAAAAGCACCCCGGGAGGGGAGTGAAATAGTACCTGAAACCGTACGCCTACAAGCAGTCAGAGGGTGTTGCCCGGAGGCTTCGGCCGCCGGGTAGCCTGATGGCGTGCCTTTTGAAGAATGAGCCGGCGAGTTACTCGTAGGTGGCGAGGTTAAGTCCGTGAAGGACGAAGCCGCAGCGAAAGCGAGTCTGAATAGGGCGATTGAGTCGCCGCGAGTAGACCCGAAACCGAGTGAGCTACCCATGGGCAGGTTGAAGCGGGAGTAATGTCCCGTGGAGGACCGAACTCACTAGCGTTGAAAAGCTAGGGGATGACCTGTGGGTAGAGGTGAAATGCCAATCG
>DASQFY010000226.1:0-11692 GCA_035632895.1 Candidatus Dormiibacterota bacterium | reverse complement strand
CTATGCCGATGGCGACGGCGCCGTGACGCACGAGGCGAACCCGAACGGCTCGCTGAACGGCATCGCCGGGATCGTGAACCAGGGCGGCAACGTCCTCGGCCTGATGCCGCATCCCGAGCGAGCGGCGGAAGAGGAGGTTGGCGGGACCGATGGGTTGCGCATCCTCCGCTCCCTTGAGCGCTGGCTGGTGGCGCAGCCGGCCGTCGCGGAGCGTCGGCTATGATGCGGAGCGTCGCACCCGGTCCGGATGGAGGCTGAGCGCCCGATGCAGAACGACGAGCGCGACCCCCGAGACGTGCCGCCTGACGAGCGTGGTGACGCGCCTCCTGATGAGCGGCCCGACGACGAGGACGAGTTCGAGACCGCCTCATGGCCGGTCCAGGATGTGAGTGCCGCGGCCTCACCCTCCACCCCTGAGGCCGTTCAACCCGACGCTGCGCCGGAGGCCGATGCCACCGAGGCCGAAGCCCCGCCGGTGGCCGATGCCGGCCCACCTCCGCCTGAGGTCGAGGCCTACGCCACGCCGCCTGCAGCCGCCGCGCCGGTGGTGGCGGCCCACAGCGTTCCGGCCACCGAGCCGGGTGAGAGCACGCTCTGTCCGCGCTGCCGAACCGAGAACCGTCCCGGGATCGCGTTCTGCCGCAGCTGCGGCCAACGGCTCGTCGCCGCTGGGGCGCCAACCACGGTCGAGCGACCGTCCCCGCCGGATGGGACGCAGGCCTGTCCGCGGTGTGGGACCCACAATCGCGCCGGGGTTGCCTTCTGCCAGAACTGTGGCGCCAATCTGCGAGCGGGAGCCCAGGGCTGGGCACCGGGCGCCGCGGCAGCCACCGCTGCCAGCCGAGAGGGCGCCAGGAACCGAGCCATCCTCGGACCGGTGGTGCTGCTCATCGGCGCGATCGGCATCGCCACCGCCTGGCTCCTCCCCTTCCCGTTCGGCGCCGGCTCACTCTACGACCGTGCATTCGGGGCACCGGGCGGTTACGGCATCGCGTTCTGGAGCGCGTACGACGGCATCGATGGGCTCGCCGCGCAGGCCTACTTCGGGTTCGCCGCGCCGGCCCCGTTGCTCGTGGCGTTGCTGATCCTGCTCGCAGTCGGGGGCCTCCTGCGCCCGGCGCCGGCGATCATCCAGCTCGCCGGACTGGTGGTTGCGCTGGTCTGGGCCGTGGGCCTCGCGATCCTGTTCGTGGTGGTCGAGGTGTTCGGCGGTCCCGGAGGAGGGATGATCGACATCCTTCGAAACCTCACGCCGGGCGGCATCATCTTCCTGCTGTCCGGGCTGATCGTGGTAATCGGGGCGTTGACGCGCGTCGGTCGCGGCTGAGCCGATGGCTGACCGCTACTGTCCCGGCTGCGGCACCGAGGTCGACGCGGACGCCCGCTTCTGTCCGTCCTGCGGCATCACCCTCGAGGAGGAGGTGCAGCCGGAGCTGCCGGCGGCGCCTGCCTGGCCGGAGCCGGAGGCTCCCGTCAGCGCACCCCCCGTCAGCGCACCCCCCGTCAGCGCACCTCGTCCAGCGCCGATCGAGGAGCCTGTGGAGCAGCCTGCGCGTCCGGCCTCGCCCTCAGCGCCCTCGGCTGCACCGGCCGGGATCGACCTGCCCTTCACGTGGCCCACCACTGCCTCCGGCTGGCTGATCGGCATCGGCAGCGCCGTCGGGGCGATCGCCCTCATTCCTAGCTTCGCCAACCTCCTCAGCGTCCTCCTCTTCCTGGCGCTGCTGGGCGTCGTCGCATCGGTCTTCCTCGCCGAACGGATGCCGCACATCCCGCGGCTGCGGCTGATCACGCTGGTGGTCACCACCATCGGGCTGGGGATCGCCCTGGATCGGTCCGCCTTCACCGTCCGCGGGATGGAGACGATCCTCCTCCTCGCGATGCTGGCCGCGGCCGGCGGGGCGCTCCTGATCGAGCTCGACCGCGACCGACCGATGCCGCCATCCGGGGGCTCCGGCGGGTGAGCGCCGTAGGGTGAGCATCGCCCCGCTCGTCGACAGACACGGGCTGACCGAGGAGGAATACGGCCTGGTCGGCGGGGCCCTTGGCCGCGAGCCGAACGCCGTTGAGCTCGGCATGTTCGGCGCCATGTGGTCCGAACACTGCGCCTACAAGCATTCACGCCCGCTGCTCGCCGGGCTGCCGACCACCGGCCCGCGCGTCCTGGTCGGCCCGGGAGAGAACGCCGGAGCGCTGGACATCGGCGATGGGCTGGCGGTCGTCTTCAAGGTCGAGTCGCACAACCACCCCTCCGCGGTCGAGCCGTACCAGGGAGCGGCCACCGGTGTGGGAGGCATCATCCGCGACGTGTTCACCATGGGAGCCCGGCCGATTGCGCTCCTCAACTCGCTTCGCTTCGGCCCGCTCGACCCCGCGGAGGACGCCTCGGGTCGAACCGATGCCGACGCCTCCGCCCGCAACCGCTACCTGTTCGATGGGGTGGTGGCCGGGATCGCCGGCTACGGCAACTGCATCGGCATCCCGGACGTGGCCGGCGAGCTGCACTTCGACGCGAGCTTCACCGGCAACCCGCTCGTCAACGCCATGTGCGTGGGAATCGCGCGCCACCAGGCGATCACCCTGGCGCGCGCCGCTGGCCCCGGCAATGCGCTGCTGCTGGTGGGTGCCGCGACCGGGCGCGACGGGATCCAGGGCGCGAGCTTCGCGAGCGCCGCGCTTGGCGAGGACCGCGACGAACGGCGGCCGGCGGTGCAGGTCGGTGATCCCTTCCTGGAGAAGCTGCTGCTGGAGGCCTGTCTGGAGCTGTCCGGCTCCGACGCCGTGGTCGCTATGCAGGACCTGGGCGCGGCCGGGCTGACCTGCGCGCTGGCCGAACTATCGAGCCGCGGCGGCTGCGGCGCCGAGGTGGACCTGGACCTCGTCCCGACCCGCGAGGACGGGATGAGCGCCTACGAGCTGCTGCTCTCCGAGTCGCAGGAGCGGATGCTGATCGTGGTGAAGGCCGGCCGCGAGGACGAGGTGCGAAGCGCCTTCGAACGCTATGAGCTGCACGCGGTCACGATCGGCCGGGTCATCGCCCAGCCGGTGGTTCGCGCCCGGCTGCGCGGCGACCTCGTCTGCGAGGTGCGCGGCCGCGCTCTGGTCGACGACGCGCCCCGCTACATCCCCCCCGCCGCGCCGCCGGCCGGGCTCGAGGCCCGGCGGGCCGAGGCCCTCGACGATCTTGCCGCGGCGACGCCATCGGCCGAGACCCTGCCGGAGCTCCTCGCCAGCCCCAATGCCAGCGATCGGAAGCCGATCTGGCGTCGCTACGACCACATGAACGGGACGAATACGCTGGTCGGACCGGGCGCCGGCGATGCCGCCCTGCTGCGGGTCAAGGGAACTGGCCGCGCCATCGCCCTGAGCCTGGATGGCCCCGGCCGGCTGGGCGCGCTGGACCCGCGGCTGGCTGGCGCGGCGGCCGTCATCGAGGGTGCCCTCAACGTGGCCTGCTCCGGCGCCACCCCAATCGGCATCACCAACTGCCTCAACTTCGGGTCACCCGAGACACCGGTGGGCTACTGGCAGCTGTCGGAGGCGGTGGCCGGCATGGCGGACGCCTGCCGAGCGCTCGAGCTCCCGATCGTGTCGGGCAACGTGAGCCTCTACAACGAGGGCGCCGACGGCCCGATTCTGCCGACTCCGGTGATTGGCACGGTCGGCCTGCTCGAGGACCGCTCCGCCGCGATTCCGATGCGATGGCGCGTCGGCGACCCGATCTGGCTGCTCGGCGCGCCGGCATGGGGGCCGGATGCACTCGCCGGATCGGAGCTGGCATGGCGCCGCGGCCGCTTCGGCGGCCGGCCGTCGCTCGACGTGGCGGCCGCGGCTCGACTGGTGGCGCTGCTCGTGGACCTTGCGTCAGGCCGGCGGATCGTCGGCGCGCACGACCTCGCGGTCGGCGGCCTCGCCGTGGCGCTCGCCCGTCTTGCGATGGCCTCGGGCAGCGGGGCGCGAGTGGTGCTGGGAACCGATGCCGCCCGCCTGCCGACCGCCGCGCTCTTCGGTGAGCGGACCGGTCGCGTCCTGGTGGCGGTCGCGCCGGAGCAGGAGGCGGTCCTGGGCGCCGCGGCCGCGGCGGCCGGTGTCGACGCCACACCGCTCGGGAAGGCTGGCGGCGGCGAGCTGGTCATGACGGCCGGATCGGTCGAGCTGCGCTGGGGGCTCGCCGAGCTGGAACGCGCCTGGAGCACGCCCCTCTAGGCGGCCGTCCCGTCGGTGGCGGCGGGTCGCCGGGCCCGGGTCTTTCGCGCGGGCGGAGTCGCAGCGGGTGCGGCTCCCATGAGCGCGGCGGCCGCCGCGCGCGGGTCGAATCGCTCCGGCCCGCCACGGGCGCGCTCGTGCAGCTTGGAAACCTCCTCCAGGCCGTCGTGCGGCACCCCGCCGGCATAGAGGGTGCAGAAGATATTCACCACCTCGGGGTCGAACTGGGTCCCGGCGTTCTCGCGGAGCTCGGACAGCGCCTGCGCGTGCGTCCGTGCGGTCTTGTACGGCCGATTGTGGATCATCGCGTGATAGGCATCGGCAACCGCCACGATCCGGGCGCCGAGCGGGATCTCGTTGCCACGCAGGCCGTGGGGGTACCCGCCGCCGTTGAAGCGCTCGTGATGGTGGAGGACAACCGGGATCGCCTCGCGCAGGCTCGACGCCTGCTCCAGGATCAGCTGACCGATGCGCGGGTGCTCGCCGATCGCCTGCCACTCGCCGGCGGACAGGCTGCTCGGCTTGTCGAGGATCTCCGACGGGACGGCAAGCTTGCCGAGGTCATGCAGCAGGCTTGCGATGCGGATCCGATCAATCTCCTCGCGGGGGAGGCCGAGCTCCAGGGCAATGCCGGTTGCCAACGAGGCGATCATGTCGGATGGCCGCCCACGATGATGGGGCTGTGGGGCCAGGACCGATGCCAGCGCCTCGGTGGCGGTGTCGCTCGCCCACTGACCGATGGCGCTCGCCGCTGCGCGGCGCTCGTTCGAGATCGGAGACCGACGGACGAGAGCGTTCTCGTCGATCGCGCGGTACAGGTACGTGCGGTTGCGGCCGAGTGACTTGGCCGCATACATCGCCGCGTCGGCCTGGTCGACGAGCGCGTCCACCTGGAGCTGCGAGCCGATCTCGCCCGCGACTCCGGAGCTGATGGTCAGCTGCAGCTGCTGCTTGCCGGCGATGACCAGCGGCTGCTGCATGACCAGGGTCCGCAGCTTTTCCGCCAGGACCACCGCCTCAGCCGGGGTGGTCTCGGGCAGGATCAGCATGAACTCCTCGCCGCCGTAGCGACCGAAGAGGTCGGAGGCCCGGACGTTGTCGGCGATCAGCGACGCGATCTGGCGCAGCACGGCGTCGCCCGCATTGTGCCCGTAGGTGTCGTTGACCGGCTTGAAGCGGTCGATGTCGATGAATGCGACCGACAACCACTTGTGGTGCCGCGCCGCGCGCTCAACCTCGGCCGCCAGGGTGGTGAGCAGCGTTTCGCGGTTGGCGACTCCGGTGAGCCGGTCATGCGTGGCGCGCGCCTCGACCTGGACGAAGGCGCCGGAAGCCGCATTGAAGGCGCGAGCCAGGCGGCGCTCGGCGGGGATGCCGGACTCGCCCAGGCGGATCGGGGCATCAGCCTCGAGCGTTTCCTCGAGGGCGCGGGCGATGCGATTCAGCCGCCAGCCGACGTAGCTCCACGCGGCGAGCGCCATGGAGGTCATGCCGGCGATGGCCGCGAGCGCGACCAACGCGAGCAGCAGCACCCGGTGCTGCCCGTTCGAAATGGTGGTCAGGCCCATCACCACGGCAATCGTGAGCGCGACCGCCAGCGGGGCCATGAACCCCAGCGCGCGGACGAGTCGAAGCATCGGGCCTCCGGATCACGATTGATGAGCCTCTCATTGATGAGCCTCTGCGCGGGAGCATGCCGATCCGGACCGCCCCCGGCCATGGGCCGATCGTCAGAGGTCTCGGGGCCTCGGCGCGGGTCGACCCCTTCGCAGGCCGTTGTGCGGTCTGATGCAGTACGGCGCCGGTACCGGGGTCCGGGTCGTGCAGCGCCGTTGCGACGCCCCGTCCCGGCTCCGCGGCGGCTATCATCGAGTCGTGCCGCATCCGCGCTCTGGACGCTGAGACCGATCTTGCGACGGAACCCCTCCGCCGCTCCTCAACCCAAGGCAGCGCTGCATCCCGCGCCGTCCCCGGAGCTGGCACTCTACGACCCGAACGGCCCGCGCGAGGAGTGCGGCGTGGTGGGAATCCACGCTCCCGGCGCGCCGGTGGCTCGGCTCGCCTATGTCGGCCTGCACGCGCTCCAGCATCGCGGCCAGGAGTCGGCCGGCATCGCCGTCAGCGACGGCGCCCAGCTGAACCTCCACAAGCGACTTGGGCTGGTCAGCCAGGTGTTCGACGAGGAGACGCTCGCCCGGCTCGAGCGTGACGGCGCCGGGGACGGCGGACAGATCGCCATCGGTCACACGCGGTACTCGACCACCGGCAGCAACAGCCTGCCGAACGTGCAGCCGGTCTATGCCTCGTCCGACCTCGGTGAGCTGATGCTCGGCCATAACGGGAACCTGACCAACGCCACCTGGCTGCGCGACGGCCTGGCCGAGCAGGGGGTCGAGTTCATCACCGCCTCCGACACCGAGGTGCTGGCCAAGCTGATCGCTCACGCCCCAGGTCGGACGTGGGCGCAGCGCGTCGAGCACGCGTTCCACCGCGCGGCGGGTGCCTTCACCTTCACCATGCTCACCGCCGAGTCGCTCATTGCGGCGCGCGACCCGCTCGGCTTCCGCCCGCTCGCGCTCGGTCGCCTCCACGACGCGGAGGGCCACCCGGTCGGCTGGGCGGTCGCATCCGAAAGCGCCGCCCTCGATGCGATGGGCGCCAGCTTCGTCCGAGACGTGGAGCCGGGCGAGATCCTGACCATCGACAGCGCCGGGGTTCATTCGGACCGTCCGATCACCAGCCGCGATGGGGAGCGCCTGTGCGTCTTTGAGTTCGTCTACCTGGCGCGGCCAGACAGCGTCATCGGCGGGCGGCTCCTGTACGAGGCGCGGCTGCGGATGGGGCGGCAGCTGGCGCTGGAGCACCCGGCCGAGGCGGACCTGGTGATCCCGGTGCCCGACTCGGCCATCCCGGCGGCGATCGGCTATGCCGAGCAATCGGGCCTGCCCTACCACGAAGGGCTGATCAAGAACCGATACGTCGGCCGCACCTTCATCCAGCCGGCGCAGCGCTCGCGCGAGGCGTCCGTCCGGCTGAAGTACAACCCGCTGCCCGAAGTGCTGGCCAACAAGCGAGTGGTGGTGGTCGACGACTCGATCGTGCGTGGAACCACCACCGCGCCGATCGTGGCCATGCTGCGCCGCGCCGGCGCCCGTGAGGTGCACGTCCGGATCCACTCGCCGCAGATGCAGTTCCCGTGCTACATGGGGGTCGATACCGGCCGGCGCGCGGAGCTGATCGCCGCCACTCACACTCTCGAGGAGATCCGGCTGCGGATCGGGGCCGATTCGCTCGGCTACCTCTCACAGGAGGGGCTGCTCAGCGCCGTCGGCCGCGAGACGGACGGCGTACGGCGGCATTGCACAGCCTGCTTCGACGGCCGCTACCCGATCGACGTCCCGCTCGACGTCGACAAGTTCGCCCTGGAGCGGGGCTAGCGTCGCTGTGGCGCGCAGCTATCGGGAAGCGGGCATCGATCTCGACGAGGCGCGGCGCGCCGTCGAACTGATCGGACGCGCGGCGGCCCTGACGTCGGGTCCGGCGGTCCTCGGTGGGGTGGGCGGTTTCGGCAGCCTCTTCCACTTCGACCCCGCTCCCTACCCGGAACCGGTGCTCGTCGCCTCGACCGATGGAGTCGGCACCAAGCTGCGGGTCGCCATCGCACTGGGGCGGCACGACACCATCGGCGTCGACCTCGTCAACCACTGTGTCAACGACATCGCGGTCCAGGGTGCCGATCCGCTCTTCTTCCTCGACTATCTCGCCGTCGGCACCCTGCGGGCCGAGGTCGCCGAGGAGATCGTGACCGGCATCGCGAGCGCCTGCGTCGCGGCAGGGATCGCGCTGGTCGGCGGTGAGACGGCCGAGCTGCCCGATCTATTCCATGGCGAGGACTACGACCTCGCCGGCTTCATCGTCGGCGTCGTGGCGCGCGCCGACGTCGTCGACGGCTCGCAGGTAAGGGCCGGCGACGTGCTGATCGGGCTGCCTTCCAGCGGGCTGCACACCAATGGCTACTCCCTGGCGCGCCGCGTCCTGCGCGAGGACGAGTGGCGCCGTACGGCCCCGGGCCTGGATCGAACGATCGGCGAGGAGCTGCTGGAGACGCATCGGTCCTACCTGGACGAGATTCGGATCCTGCGTCGTGCGCTGCGCTCGGCGGGCAGTGACGCGCTCGCCTTCGCCCACCTCACCGGCGGCGGGTGGATCGACAACATCCCGCGCACCCTGCCGGACGGGCTGGGCGTCGAGGTCGAAACCGGCTCGTGGCATGTGCCCCGCATCTTCAGCCTGATCCAGGAGCGTGGCGACATCCCCGATGAGGAGATGGTGCGCACCTTCAACCTGGGGATCGGGCTGACCGCGGTCGTGCGACCGGAGCTCGCGGACGCCGCCGTTGCCGCGCTTCCAGAGGCGGCTCGGCTCGGCAACGTGGTGCCGGTGACCGAGGGAGCGCCGCGGGTTGTCTTCGTCTGACAGAGCCGACAGGGGCCAACCGATGAAGCTCGGCATCCTGGTCTCGGGGCGCGGTTCGAACCTGGACGCGGTGCTGAGCGCCGTCGCCAGCGGAAGGCTGCCCAAGGTGGAGCCGGTGCTGGTCATCTGCAACCGCCCCGGGGTGCCGGCGCTGGCGGTCGCCGCGCGGCACGGCGTGCCGGCTCTAGTCCTGCGCCGGGCCGACTTTGCGGACGGCGCCGCGCGCGATGCCGCCATCGGGCTGGCGCTGTCCGATGCCGGTGCGGAACTTGCGTTGTTGGCGGGCTATGACCAGCGGCTGCACGACGCCTTCTTCGCTGCGTTCCCGGGACAAGCGATCAACGTCCACCCGAGCCTCCTGCCCCGCCACGGAGGCACGGGCATGATGGGACTGGCCGTGCACGCCTCGGTGCTGGCATCGGGCGATCGCGTCACCGGCGTGACGATCCACGAGGTGACCTCGGAGCTGGACCAGGGCCCGCCCATCGCTCAGGTCCGGGTGGCGGTGCGCGCCGGAGAGTCCGCCGAGACCCTGGCCGGGCGCGTGCTCACGATCGAGCACCGTGCGGTGGTGAGCGTGCTCGCCCGCCTGGCCGCCGAACGGCCCGGCGTGGACCTATCTGGTAGCATGACCGCCGCGCGGCGGGCTCGGACCGCCCGCGCATGACGCACGAGAGGCCCCCATCCGATGCCTGAAGGCCTGCCGGATCCAGGCAAGATCTGGAACGACTTCGTCAACAACCCGATCGTTGGCCTGGCCGCACAGCTGATCGTCATCTACGTGGTGCTGCTGTGGCTCGGCACCGCCTATTGGGCCTTCCGCGACATGCAGGCGCGGACCGAGAATCCAATCCTGCCCTATTTCTCGGCGGCCCTGATCATCTTCTTCACTCCACTCCTTTTCGTCTTCGCGGTGGTCCTGTACCTGATCGTCCGGCCGCGGGAGACGCTGGCCGAGGTGTACGAGCGCTCGTTGGCGGAAGAGTCGCTGCTGGCCGAGGTCGAGAGAAATCAGCTCTGCCCGGTCTGCCGCGACCGCGTGCACGCCGATTGGCTGGTCTGCCCCAACTGCCGCACGCGGCTGCATCGAGTGTGTCCGTCCTGTAACCGCCTCGCGCAGCCCGAGTGGCCACTGTGCGCCTACTGCGGGCACGAGTTCCAGCGCGCCCCCGCTCGGCCGACCGAGCGCGCCGCCGAGTGGGCCGCTGCCACGCTGAGCGCGCCCGAGCGCGCGCCGGACGTGGCCACCGAGCCCGGCGGCCTTCGCCGTCCCGCCAATACCTGAGCCGCGCCGCGGGTGAACGACCGGCCGGCGTGGCCAGCGCCGCCGACCAGCGCTGCGCCTGCACCGTGGCTCGCACCGCCCGGCCCTGAGGTCGACCCACTCAGCCGTTACCGAGCGCTGCAGGTCGTCTCGATCCTCCTCATCGCGGGTGGCCTGCTCACCACTGCCGTGGTGGTCGGTCTGAACCTGGACCTGTTCAGCTCGCCCGACGTCCTCGACCCAACCTCGCTCGGCCGCGCCGTGAACGTGCTGGTGGCGCTGGTGCTCGGTGGACTGGCGATGGTGGTCGGGCTCGTGATGAACGCGGTGCGCGCCGTCATCGTGCGCGCGGCCCTGCCGCCGGAGCGCTACCGCGGGCCGTCGATCATCGTGCTCCTCCTGATCGCGACCGTCATCGCAGGTGCCGCGTCGGTCGCCGCCGCGCCGTCCGTGGCCGGCCTCCTGGGAGAAGGGGGCCAGGTGTCGGTCCTCGGCACGTTGGTGCTGCTGACGGCGACGCAGGTCGGACTGCTGGCCGCGGTCGGCGCATTCGTGGCGGTGCCAGGAGCACTCGCCAATGTCCGCCTGCTGCCCGAACGCGCCCTGTGGCGCTCGATGCTGCTCGGGCTGGGGCTGGCGATCCCAGCCTGGCTGGGCACGCAGGCAGTGCTCCTCATCGTCGTGTGGCTGCTCGGCCTCATCGGCCTCCAACCCGACTTGGGGATCGCGGAGGCGGCCCTTGCCAACGCCGATCCGATCGTCCTGATCGTGGCGCTGGTGGTGGTCGCCCCGGTCGCGGAGGAGACCTTCTTCCGCGGCGTGGCCTACAACGCGTGGGAACGCGAGTACGGTCCGCGCCGCGCGCTCGTTGGCTCGGCGGTGCTGTTCGCCGTCACGCACGGCTCGCTCTTCCTCTTCCTGCCGATCCTCGGGCTCGGCCTGGCGCTCGTCCTCGTGTATCGCGCCACGCGCTCCCTGCCCGCCGCGATCCTGCTGCACGCCGGCTTCAACGGCATCAGCGTGGCGATCGGCCTGCTCGTCCGATTCGACGTGATCCGCCTGCCCACCTGATCCGCCTGGCGCAGTAAGCCGTGGCTAAGCGGTCGGTGAGCGCGGCCGGATAGCGTCGCGCGCGTGTCCGCCCTGCCGCAGCCGCCGTTGCGCCCTCACCTCGTCCCCGCCCGCGCCACGTCCGAAGGTCGCCGGCGCCTGGAGCGGCTCGGAGCGGGCGCGCTGGAGGACGGGGAGCTACTGGCGCTGGCGGCGAGCATCCCACTCGCCGTGGCGCGCCTGGCGCTGGAGGTCGCCGGCGGCCTCACCGGCCTGGCGCGAAGCGACCCCGCGGAGCTCACCGCCGTGTCAGGCATGGGTAGGGCCCGCGCGGTCGCCTCGCTCGCGGCGGTCGAGCTCGGCCGGCGGGCCGCGGCGGCGCAGGCGGAGCCGGGTTGGCGGGTGCGCACTCCGGCAGACGTGGGTGAGCGCCTCCTCCCGGCCATGCGCCACCTCGAGCGCGAGGAGCTGCGCACGCTGCTGCTGAACACGAAGAACGTGGTGATGGCCATGACGACGGTGTATGCCGGCAACCTGGCCGGCTCATCGGTCCGGGTGGGGGAGGTCTTTCGTGACGCCGTGCGCCGCCAGGCGGCCGCGGTAGTGGTCGTGCACAACCATCCGTCCGGCGACCCATCGCCCTCGGCCGACGACCTGCGCATCACCGCCGAGCTGGCTGAGGCCGGGCGTCTGCTC
>DASQFY010000225.1:0-4252 GCA_035632895.1 Candidatus Dormiibacterota bacterium | reverse complement strand
GCCTCGATGGCGGCCAGCAGCTTGTCGGGCTCGTCGCCCGGGTCGACGATCAGCGCGCGGTCGGAGCCCTCGCGCCGGAAGATGTAGGTGTTCTCGGCCACCGGGCCGACCGTGAACATGCGCACGTCCATGCCTAGTGCTCCCCGCCGCGAATGCCGCGGCGTTTGGCGGCTGCAAACCTTCGCCGGCCTGCGTCCTCGGTCGCGCGCGTACTTTTCAAGTACGCCGCGCTCCCTGCGTCCTTGGCCCGCTCGGTTTTCGCTCGCCAATCCGCCACGGAACTCACACCGGGGAGCACTCAGCCGGCTCCCCGCTTTCGCTGGCGAAAGCGATAGACCATCGTGTCGGTCGCGTAGCCGAGCGGGATGTAGAGCACGAACATGAACGCGCCGAGAGCGACTCCCTGGATGGGGTCGCGCTGGAACAGGATCACCAGCAGCACGCCGAACAGGACCGCGGCGATCGCCGCGCGGTTGATGGCACTCCTCCAGTTGGGCGGCTTGTTGAGCCGCTCCATGCGCCGCTCGCGCGAGATCTTCTTGGCCTCCTCGCGCGTCTGCGGGCGCCCTGTGCGCCCGCTTCGCTCGATGGTGCCGGCGGGCGTGCCGCGGTGCTTTCGGGTGCGCTTGCGCTTGGTCTGGGCCATGGTTCCCAAGACCCTAGCTTGGCGAGCACGCGGCGCGTGCGAGCCTAGGTTCTTTTTCAGCGCGGGAAGACCACTACCGGGACCGGGGAATCGCGGACGATCTTGGACGAGCGGGAGCCGAGAAACACTCGCGCGATCGGTCCGGTGGAGCTGGACCCGACCAGGAGCATGTCGCCGTTTCGCCACTCGACATCCTCCAGCGCCTCGGCCCAGCTCTCTCCGCGCCCGATCACCAATTCGGGCTGCCGCGAGGCTGCCTCGAGGCCGCCCGCCTTTTCCAGGGCCGCGCGGCCGGCCGCGCCGATCTCCTCGACCCATTGCTCGATCATGGCCTCCTCGCCCTCGCGCCCCACGCCCGACGTGAACGGCGGTCGCGGCCGCACGGCGAACGAGGCGAGGCGCAGCGAAGCGCCCAGCCGGGCGCCGAAGCCCGCCGCCGACGCCACGACGTCGTCGGCGCCTTCGGATCCACCGAATGCCACGGTCACCCGCGTCACCCTGTCAGCGGGCTTGCAGCGGTACCCCCGTGGGGGCAGGCTGACCGGGACCGGGGAGCTGTGCGTCAGCCGGCTGCTTACGCTGCCCAGCGCCACGTGGCCGAACACCCCGGCGGAGGACGAACCCACCACGATCAGGTCCGCGTCATGTTGCTGGGCCGCCTCCAGCAACCCGGCCGGGACGGAGCGCGCATGCTGCACCCGAGTGGTGGCCACGACGTCGGCGGCGAGTTGGGCGCGGGCGTGGTCCACCGCCTCCCTCGCCGTGCGATCGAGCTCGGCGCGGTACTCCGCGTCCACCTTGGCCGGGCTCGGTGGCCACGGCGCGGGCACGACCGTGCACAGGATCAGCTCGTCGCCCGCCGAGCGGGCCAGCGCGGCCGCCAGGTGCAGCACCCCCCGGCCGCCCCGCTCGGCCCCGTATCCCACCACGATCGTCACGTGGCCCCCCCGTTCGCCGGACCGGACCGGCCGAGGGTGGCATGGTGGCGACCGTAGAAGAAGTACCAGAGCAGCGCCACGGCCGCCCAGCCGAAGAAGACGTAGATCGTGACCGCGCGCAGGTCCGAGATGATCCAGATGCACCCTGCGATCGACAGGATGGGCGTCACTGGATAGAGCGGGACCTTGAAGCCCCGTGGCAGGTCGGGTGCGGTTCGTCGCAGGACCATGACGCCAATAGAGACGACGAGGAACGCGACCAGCGTGCCGATGCTCGTCATCTCGGCCAGGAATTTGATCGGCAGCAGGCCGGCCAGGAGCGAGATCACAACCGCGGCGATGATCGTGGCCGGCACCGGGGTAAGCGTGCGTGGGTTGAGCTTGTGGAACAGCGCCGGAATCATGCCGTCGCGCCCCATCGCGAACAGGATCCGGGTTTGGCCGTAGATCGTCACCAGCGTGACGCTGAAGATGGAGATCACCGCTCCGGCGGCCAGGATCGTGGCCGGCGTGCTCGAGCCGGTCACCTGCTCGAGGATCGCCGCGAGCCCGGCATCCTGGTCCTCGAACTCCGTGTAGGGCTGCGCGGCGACGGCGACGACGGCGACGGCGATGTAGATGGTGGTCACCGTGAGGAGCGCGATGATGATCGCCAGGGGCATGGTTCGCCGTGGGTTCTTCACCTCCTCGCCGGCGGTGGAGACGGCGTCCAGCCCGATGTAAGAGAAGAAGATGATGCCGGCCGCCGAGGTGATCCCGCCCAGGCCGAAGGGAGCGAAATCCGACAGGTTGTCGGAGTTCCAACCCTGCAGCCCGAGCACGACGAAGAGCACCAGCACGCTGATCTTGATCAGGACCATCACCGCGTTGACCTTGGCCGACTCGCTGGCGCCCCGGATCAGCAGCAGTGTGCAAAGGATGATCAGGATCACGGCGGGCAGGTTGAACACGCCGTTCTCTTCCGGCGCGTTCGACAGCGAGTCGGGGATGGTGAAACCGAAGAGGTTGTCGAACAGCTCGTTGAGGTACTGAGACCAGCCGACGGCGACTGCAGCGGAGGAAACACCGTATTCGAGAAGCAGGCACGCGGCGACGACGATCGCGACCCCTTCGCCCAACGTGGCGTAGGCGTAGGAGTAGGAGGAGCCGGAGACCGGCACAGCGCTGGCCAGCTCGGCGTAACAGATGGCCGTGAGGCCGGCGACCGTCCCGGCCAAGACGAACGACAGGATGACCGCCGGCCCACCGACCGGCACCGCCTGCGTGAGGACGATGAAGATGCCGGTGCCGATCGTGGCGCCGATGCCGAACAGCGACAGCTGAAACAGCCCGATCGATCGCGCCAGCTCACCCTTCCCGGTGTCGGTCCCGCTCTCCTCCGTCATCGCGCTGACGGGCTTGCGGCGCAGGATCTGCTCTCGCAGGGATGCCATCGCTCCTCCTCGTCGGTCGGTTCAGGTCGAGTCGTCGATGTCGCGCGCGAGCAGGTCGGCCCAGGTCTCGCGACGCACCACGAGCCGGGCCACACCGTCCGCCGCGAACACCACGGGGATCCTGCGGTTGCCGTTGTAGTTGTTGGCCATGGTGAAGCAGTAGGCGCCGGTGGCGGGGACGGCAAGGAGGTCACCCACGCGGGGAGCGTCGAGGCGCACGTCGTCGATGAGCACGTCACCGCTCTCGCAGTGGCGGCCCACCAGGGTGACGGTCTCACCGTCCGCCGAGTCCATGCGGTCGACGATGCCCGCCTCGAACCGCTGGTCGTAGAGCGCCACCTCCAGGTTGTCGCCCATGCCTCCGTCGACGGCGACGAAGGTGGTTCCTCCACGCTTGACGGTGATGACGCGATACAGCGTGGTGGCGGCGGAGGCGACCAAGCTGCGGCCCGGCTCGATGATCAGCTCCGCGTCGGCGGGCAGGTGCTCGCGAGCGGCGCCGACCAGGGCGTCGAGGTAGTCGCCGACGGAGGGTGGCTCGTCGTCATACGTGTAGCGGGCCCCGAGGCCGCCGCCGAGGTCGTAGACCGGGAACTCGCCCAGCGCGGCAACGGGTGCCACCGAGTCAGCGAACGGCTCGACCTCCAGGATCTGGGAGCCCACGTGCACATGCAGCCCCTGCATGCGCAACCGTGGACTGTGCTCGATCCGCTGGATCAGCTCGGCGGCAGCGGCGGGGGCCAGCCCGAACTTGGAGCGCTCGTGGCCGGTGAGCACGTGCGCATGGGTGTGAGCCGTGACCCCCGGGATCACCCGCACCAGCACGTCCTGAGTGCGGCCCGGAGGCACGGTCGCCTCGAGGCGGTCGACATCGTCGGCGTTGTCCACCGCGACGAGGCCGATCTGGTGCTCGGCCACCATGGCGATCTCCTCGTCGCTCTTGGCGTTCCCGTGGAGGACCAACAGCGCCGGGTCCGCTCCCGCCTTGAGCGCGGTGATGATCTCGCCGCCTCCCGCAACGTCGAGGCCCAGGCCTTCCTCGACCATGACTCGCTGAATGGCGGTGCACGGAAACGCCTTGGAGGCGAACACCACACGCGATCTGGGCCAGCGAAGGGCGAGCTCATCGGCGTACTCCCGCGCCCGCGCGCGCAAGACCTGATCCGAGACCACGAGCACTGGCGTCTGAAACTCGCCGGCGAGCTCGTCGGCGCGGCAACCGCCTATGAGGAGCA
>DASQFY010000224.1:0-2241 GCA_035632895.1 Candidatus Dormiibacterota bacterium | reverse complement strand
GTAGCGCGCCTGCCACAATTTGAGCATGGGTCAATTCGCCTCAGACGTCGGCCGCAAGCTCATCGCCGTGGCGGTGCTGCTGGTGGCGGTCTGGCTCCTGTTCAAGTTCGTTATCGGCGCCGTGGCCGCGGTCGCCTGGTTTGCTGTGGTGATCCTCGCGATCATCGCCGCTATCTGGGCGGTCGGCGTCCTGCGCTAGGTACCGGGCGCCCGTGGAGTACGCCGTTCTCGCCTTTTTCTGCGGCCTGTCCGCGGCGGTGATCGGCAAGCTCAAGGGCTCCTCGTTCTTGCTCTGGTTCCTGGTCGGCCTGGTGCTTCCGGTGCTGGGCACGCTCGCCGCCATCTTCTACCGCTCGGAGCGCGCCGAAGCGCGGCGCCAATGCCCGGAATGCGGCAACGTGGTGCCCCTCCACGACCAGGTCTGCATGCGCTGCGGCCGCGACCTGGAATGGCCGGAGGCGGTGCCCGGCTAGGAGGTTTCAGCGCTTCAGACGGCCAAAAGGCCTTGTTAGACTGCCTTTTCCGCCGTTTTGTCCCCGCGAACCGGCGTTTCCCCAGCCAGAAAGGAAGGGCCCTAACCGCCATGCGAGCCGTCGACGCCATCATGGAATGCCTCAAGTCTGAGGGCGTCGAGCACGTATTCGGCATTCCCGGCGGCGCGAACCTTCCGACCTATGACGCTCTCTATGACGCCGGCGTTCGCCACGTCCAGTGCCGTCACGAGCAGGGCGCGGGACACGCGGCCGAGGGTTACGCGAAGGCCTCGGGCAAGGTCGGTGTCGCGCTCGCCACCAGCGGCCCGGGGGCAACCAACCTGGTCACCTGCATCGCCGACGCCGTGATGGACAGCGTGCCGACCGTGTTCCTCACCGGTCAGGTGCGCACCGACCTGATCGGCACGGACGGCTTCCAGGAGGCCGACATCTCCGGCATCACGATGCCGATCGTCAAGCACTCGATCCTGATCCAGGATCCGCGCGACATCCCGATGGCCATCCACGAGGCCTTCCACATCGCCTCGAGCGGGCGGCCGGGGCCTGTGCTCGTGGACCTGCCACAGGACCTTTCCCGCGCGGACATCGCCTACGAGCCGGTCACGAAGGTGCACCTGCCCGGTTACCAGCCGACCACCGAGGGCAACACCAAGCAGATCCGTCTGGCCGCGAAGGCGCTGGCCAACTCGCGCCGGCCGGTCATCTACGGGGGCGGTGGCGTGATCAACGCCGGCGCGGCGGCCGAGTTCAAGGAGCTCTGCCTGTCCGACAAGCTGCCCGTGACCTGCACGCTGATGGGCCTGGGCGCTTTCCCGGCCGACGAGCAGCAGTGGCTGGGCATGCCCGGGATGCACGGCACGCGCACGGCCAACTACTCGATGGACGAGGCGGACCTGATCGTCGCTATCGGCGCCCGCTTCGACGACCGCGTGACCGGCAAGCTGTCCGAGTTCGCGCCGCGGGCCAAGTTCATCCACATCGACGTCGACCCGGCGGAGATCTCCAAGAACGTGCCCGCCCACATCCCGATCGTGGGTGACGCCAAGCACATCCTGCCCAAGCTGACCGCCGAGTACCGCGCGCTGGCAGCGGACCCGGCCCGGCTCGAGGGCTGGTGGCAGCGCATCGAGGGCTGGCGCGAGAAGCACCCGCTGCGCTACGAGGACTCCACGGACTCGGAGATCAAGCCCCAGTACATGGTCGAGGCGATGTTCGAGGCCACCAACGGTGAGGCGATCATCACCTCCGACGTCGGCCAGCACCAGATGTGGGCCGCGCAGTACTACGGCTTCACCCGGCCGCGTCAGTGGATCAACTCGGGCGGCCTGGGCACGATGGGCTTCGGCCTGCCCAGCGCCATGGGCGCGAAGGTGGCCGTACCCGACCAGGACGTGGTCTGCCTGGCCGGCGACGGCTCGCTGATCATGAACGTCCAGGAGTTCGCCACCTGCGTGAGCGAGCAGATTCCGGTCAAGGTCTTCCTGATGAACAACGGCTACCTGGGCATGGTGCGCCAGTGGCAGGAGCTCTTCTGGGATCGCCGCTACTCGTCGGTGGAGATGGGTGCGAGCCCCGACTGGGTCAAGCTGGCCGAGGCCTTTGGCGCCACCGGCATGCGCGTGACCGACAAGGGCGAGCTGCAGGACGCCTTCCGCTCGGCGCTCGCCGAGGACGGCCCCGTACTCGTGGACGTGCACGTGACCAAGGAAGAGAACTGCTACCCGATGATCCCCGCGGGACAAGCGGC
>DASQFY010000223.1:0-5318 GCA_035632895.1 Candidatus Dormiibacterota bacterium | reverse complement strand
AACCCATCCGTCCGAGCGTTCCTGCGGGGCTTCCCGAACAACGCGGCACGCCTGGTGATCAACCCCGCTGCGACGTCCGGCGGCGCCGACAACCCGCTGCCGGTGATCGAACAGGCCGACGTGGACGCGGTCAAGGCGCAGATCACCGCTGAGCTGACGCAAACGCTTGGCGAGCGGCTGGCCGAGCATCCCGAGCGCCTCTATCCAGCGGGCGAGGCGCCGGCCCCGGTGATCGTCGTGCCCGAGGGCACCGTCGGCTCGCAGGGCGAGCCGACGTTCGAGCTGACTGCCAGGCTGACGTACTCGCAGCCGTACGTGCTGCGTGCCGACGTCGAAGCCGACGCGCGCGCCCAGCTGTCGGCAGATCTTGAGGCGGTGCCCTCCGGCATGTTGCTACTGCCGGAGACGATCGAGGTCGAGATTGGGACCGTCGTGGCAGATGGCGAGGCGTTGACCGTGCCGGTCTCCGTCCGCGCCAGGGCCACGCCTGCGCTTGACGAAGAAGCGCTGCCCGAGCTCCTCGCCGGCAAGACCGCGGACGAGGTGCGCGCTGCGTTGGCCGGTCTCGGCGACGTGACAGTCGATCTTTGGCCGACCTGGGTCGACCGCGTGCCGAGGCTCACCTGGCGTATCCAGCTCGACGTGGACACGCCGACCTCGCCCGTGGCGAGCCCGCAGCCGTCGTGAAGGTGCTGGGGCTCGACCACGGCAGCCGCCGGGTGGGCGTGGCCGTCGGCGACACCGCGACCGGGATGGCCTTCGCCCGACCCGCGATACGGCGTCGCGGCGGCGCCGCCGACCTGGACGACGCGATCGCCACGTTGGCACGCGGCGAAGGCGCGGAGCTGGTGGTGCTGGGCCTGCCGCGCAACATGGATGGCAGCGAGGGGCCACAGGCGGCGGTCGCGCGCGCGTTTGGAGAGCGGCTCGTCGCCATCGGGCTGGAGGTCGTCTACGTCGACGAGCGGCTGACCAGCTGGGAGGCGGGGGAGCGGCTTGCCGCCTCGGGCGCGCGGCCTACCCGGCGTTCGGGCGAGCTGGACTCAGCAGCGGCCCGCCTCATCCTGCAAGAATATCTCGACGCCTCCGCCCGCCAGGGCGCATCACAGGAGACCCAATGACCCGACAGCCGGACCCGCAGTGGGGCGCGGGCGAGCGACGCAACGCCCGGATCCGCCAACTGCGCGATCAGCGCGAGGGGCCGATGCGCCGCCGCCAGACGTTCCAGCCGCTGGTCCTGATCGGATGGTTCGCCGGCGTCATCGCCCTGGTGGCGGTCCTCATCTTCATCGGCTTCCAGGCCTTCGCGCCAGGCCTGATGTCGTGGGTCGAGGAGCATCCCGGATCGGTTGAACACGGACTCGTGCGGGACTTTGTGGAGTGGTACCGGCCCGGCACGCTTGATGATGACCCCGCCAGCGCGGATGGGCCACGCGTCACGGTCACGGTCGCGCCGGGCAGCACAGACTCTGAGATCGGTCAGCTCCTCTTCGAAGAGGGCCTGGTCAGCAGCCGAATGGCGTTCCACTACGCCGTCCTGCAGGCCGGCCGAGAGGGCACCCTGGCGGCGGGCACCTACGACCTGTCGCCATCGCTTCGCCCGTCGCAGATCGTCGCCGCCCTTCGCCAGGAGCAGGGCGAGGTGGTGGAGGTAACCCTCCGCGAGGGTTGGCGCGTGGAGGAGATCGTCGGCTACCTGGGCACGACCACGCTGACGATGAACCTCGAGGAGTTCGCCTCGCTGGCCACGAACCCGCCGGTCGACCTGCTGCGCAACTACGACTTCCTCGCAGACCTTCCGGTCGGTCGCAGCCTCGAAGGCTACCTCTATCCCGACACCTACCAGTTCGACGCCAACGATTCGGCGCGGGAGGTCATCGAGCGCCTGCTGAACGAATTCGGCACCAAGGTGACGCCCGAGATTCGCGAAGGGATCGCCGCGCAGGGGCTCAGCATCGACGAGGCGGTGACCCTCGCCAGCATCGTCGAGCGCGAGGCGGTGCTCGACGCTGAGCGCCCGCTGATTGCCGGCGTCTTCCTGAACCGCATCCGGAACCCAGGCGCCGGGACGGTCGGCCTGCTGCAGGCCGACCCCACGCTCCAGTACGCGCTCGCCACGGCCGAGTTCGGGGGGCGGGCGGTGGACGACTGGGGGACGATCGAATGGTGGCCGCCGCTGCCGGCCGCGGGCAACGACGTGGAGCTTCCCGAGGAGCTGGCCGGCTATCAGACCTATCGGGTCCAGGGCCTACCGCCCACACCGATCGCCGCGCCCCGGATCGCCTCGATCGCCGGCGTGGCGGCGCCCGACACCGCCGGCGGCTACTACTACTTCGTGGCCGGCTGTCCCAACGGGACGCGAGACGGCTCGCACTATTTCGCACGCAACCTGGGCGAGCACAACGCCAACATCGCCAAGGCGAATGACGAGTGCCCGGCGTGATGACGGTGGGCGCCTCCACACGCCTCGATCGAGCGCGGACGATCGTGCGCGAGCTCGAGCTGGACGGGCTGCTGGTCAGCCGCCCCGCCGCCAAACGCTGGTTATCCGGCTTCATCCTCCAAGCCGGCGAGGAGATGACCTCGGGCTACTCCGGCACGCTGCTGGTCACCGGCGAGGCGCAGCTGGTCCTGGCTGATGGCCGCTACGTCGAGCAGGCGAGCGGCGAGTGTCCCGGCTGGGAGGTGCGCCGGACGTCCGCCCGCATCGAGGGAGAGGTGCCGACCCTGGCCGCCAAGCTCGGCGTGGCGCGCCTCGGGGCCGAGGCACGAGTGCTCTCCCACGCCCACTGGGCGGCGATCGAGGCGGCCGGTTTGGAGCTGATTCCGGTCGATGAGCCGCTTGCCGCGCTGCGCCTCGTCAAGGACGCGGACGAGGTGGCCGCCACCGAGCGCGCCTGCGCGCTGACCGACCGCTGCTTCGCGCACCTCCTGGACTTCGTCCGACCCGGGATGGCCGAGCGCGAGGTCGCATGGGAGCTGGAGGGCTGGTTCCGGGCGAATGGTGCGGAGGCCCTCGCCTTCGAGCCGCTGGTGCTGGTCGGGGCCCGTGCGGCGATGCCCCACGGCCGCCCATCGGACGCGAAGGTGGCGACGGATCAGGTCCTGCTCATCGACTTCGGCTGCCAGGTGGACGGCTACCGCAGCGACATGACGCGCACGATCTTCCTATCTGCGCCCGATGCCGAGACGCGACGCCGGTACGAGGCTGTCCAGCAGGCGCAGGAGCTTGCCTTCGAGGCCGCCGCGCCCGGCGTCATCGGTTCTGACCTCGACCGCATCGCGCGCGAGCACCTGGCGAGCGTCGGGCTGGGGGAGGCGTTCGCCCACGGGCTCGGCCACGGCATCGGTCTGGAGACCCATGAGGCACCGCTGCTGAAGGACTGGCACCGGCCGCTGGAGACGGGGATGGTCTTTACCCTGGAGCCCGGCGTCTACCTGCCGGGCGAGATCGGGATCCGGATCGAGGACGACATCCACCTGAGCGACGCCGGTCCCAGGCGGCTCACAGAGACGCCGCGCGAGCTGCTGGTGCTGTAGGGCCAGCCCTCCAGCCGCACAGCCGCACAATCAGCCGTGAGAGCGGCGAGCCCCTATCCTGTCAGGCGCAACTATCGCGACGACGGAGACACGTATTTGATCAGCACCGGCGACGTCAAGAAGGGCGTCATCATCGAGCTCGATGGCCAGCTCATGAAGGTCCTGGACTGGACCCACATCAAGATGGCCCGCGGTTCAGCACAGGTCCGCATGAAGCTTCAGAACGTGCGCAAGGGCGACATCGTGGAGCGCACCTTCCAGGCCGGTGCGCGCTGGCCCCGGGCGCGGGTCGACCAGCGCAAGGTGCAGTACCTCTACACGGACGGGCAGGCATACCACTTCATGGACAACGAGACGTACGACCAGTTCACGGTCGGCGGCGCCATGCTCGGCGACGACGCTCGCTACCTGACGGACAACACCGAGGTCTTGGTGACGATGTACGGGGGCGAGGTGCTGGGTGTGGACTTGCCCGTAACCGTCGACCTGGCGGTGACCCAGACCGATCCGGGCTTTGCCGGCGACACCGCCACCGGGGCCAAGAAGGCTGCCACGCTCGAGACCGGGCTGGTGGTCCAGGTCCCGCTCTTCGTGAACCCAGGCGACACCCTGCGCATCGACACGCGCAACGGCGAGTACGTGACCAGGGTCCAGTAGGTGCCGGGCCCATGAGCATCGAGCAGCCAACGCTCTGGGACGATGCGCCGGCGGCGCCGGAGAAGCCGGAGGTGCCGCAGGAACCCGAGGCCGAGCCCGAGCCCGCCGCGCCGCGGCCGGCACCCCTCATCCTGCGCGTCTCGGACCTGAACCGCCGCGTCCGCGCGCTGCTCGATGCCGACGCCACGCTCACCGACGTCTGGGTCGAGGGCGAGGTCAGCCAGCCATCGTACCCGCCCTCCGGACACTGCTTCTTCACCCTGAAGGACGCGGCCAGCCAGCTCCGTGCCGTGATCTTCCGGGAGGAGCTGGCCAGCGCCACGGTGCGCCCCGAGCACGGCATGCAGGTGATCTGCCACGGGCGCGTGCGCGCCTACGAGGCGCAGGGCACGTACCAGCTGTACGTGGCCTCCATCACTCCGGCCGGCGCCGGCGACCTGCACCAGCGCTACGAAGCGCTCCGCATCAAGCTCGCCGCGGAGGGACTGTTCGGCGAGGAGCGGAAGCGGACGCTCCCACGCTGGCCGCGGAGGATCGGTGTCGTGACCTCGCCCGTCGGCGCCGTGTGGCGCGACATCGGCAACGTCATGCGCCGACGCTACCCCTTCGGGGAGCTCGTGCTGTCGCCCACCATCGTGCAGGGCGTCACTGCAGCGGGCGCCATCGTACGGGCGCTGCAGCGTGTCTACGCCGTCGAGGGGATCGACCTCGTGATCCTGGCCCGCGGCGGCGGCTCGCTCGAGGATCTCTGGTCGTTCAACGACGAGGGCGTGGTGCGCGCCGTGGCCGCCTGCCCGGTGCCGATCATCGTCGGCGTGGGCCACGAGAGTGATGTGACGCTTTCCGATTTCGCCGCCGATGTGCGAGCGCCGACCCCCTCCGCTGCCGCTGAGCAGGCGGTTCCCGACGCGACCCAGTTCCCGGCCATCGTCGGGCGCCTCCGCGATCGGGCCTCGGCAGCACTGCTCGGTCGGCTGACGGAGCACAAGCGCTACGTCGCCGAAGAGGGACGCGCCCTGGCGCGCCTGCTGCCGGACGTCGCAGCGGCCCGTCAGCGTGCAGCCGACCTCGTGGATCGGGGGCATCGGGCCGTCACGTCGCGGACCGCTCGCGAGGTCGCG
>DASQFY010000222.1:0-6040 GCA_035632895.1 Candidatus Dormiibacterota bacterium | reverse complement strand
CCGCCGCCTCATCCTCGCTGCGCACGACCTCGGAGCGGGGGACCGGGACGCCGGTCCCCGCCAGCAGCTTGTTGGTCAGCTTCTTGTCCGAGGCGATATCGACGCCGAGCGAGCTCGTCTGGCTCGTCATGGTGGCCCGGATCCGCTTCTGGTGGAGGCCGTGGCCGAGCTGCACCAATGACTGTTCGTTGAGGCGGATGAAGGGGATGTCGCGCAGCGAGGCCTCGTCGAGCAGCGCCTGGGTCGAGGGCCCGAACGCCGCTCGCTCGGCCAGGAGCACCAGCGCCTCGAACTCGACGACATAGTCGAACGCCGGATCGGGTTCGACCAGGTGGTTGACGATACGGACCGCCAGCCGCCCGGCAGCCAGCCCAACGCTTTCCTCGGCAAAGGAATAGACCACGTGGTAGCGCCCCGGCTCACCGGTGCCGCGCGTCTTGCCGCGGCCGACCTCGGTACCGGCATCGCGCTGCAGCTGGAGCGCGATGTGCTCGGCGACGTGGCCGAGCCAGGTCCCTTCGCGGAGCCGCTTCTTGAAACCACCCGCCTGCCCTGTCGAGCACGAATGCAGGCCGACGCCGGGCAGCAGGTCGAGCAGCCCGTCCACGAAGCCAGTGATCGTGTTCGAGGGAAACGCCTCCAGCACACCAAGGTCGACGATGAGCTTGATCGCCGGGTCGTAGTTCCAGTAGTTCGGGCCGCGGTAGACCCTGGTCTCGATGATCCGCATGCTGCCGCTCGGCGTCAGCTTGCGGCGCTGCGCCTTGGCCGCTGCCTTTTTCGCAACTGACCTGCTCGTCGGGCGCTGCCCCACGCGCTGGCTCATTCGCTGGCCTCGGCGTCCCGACTCGCGTGCAGCGCTCGTCGGCGCGCCCGCCCAGGCGCCTTGCTGTCGGCGCCCTCGGCCGCGATGCGTCGGATCAGCTTGCGTGTGACGTTGGTCGCCCGCTCGAGCTGAGCGAGCTCCCGCTCGCTGGCCGACACGGGTCGCAACGGGGGCAGCAGCCGCCGCTTGCGCAGGTCGTAGCGGTAGCCGGACGGCAACGAGTGGAGGATGACGCCGCTGACCATCATCGGCCGATGGCGTTTCACCTCGTAGGCATCGGTCTGGATCTTGGCCGGATCGAGCAGGGTGACCGATCCCTTGCCGATCACCTCCATCACGCCGGCGGGGCTGACCAGCGCCGCGGTGTCCTCGTCGATTCCCATCCCCAGCAGGGCAGGGGACTGGGCAATCAGCGCCAGGAGCCGGCCGATCCGGTTCCGCTGCTCAAAATGCTGGTCGATCACCACCCCGGGGAGCAGCCCGAGGCCGGCGCTCATCTGAGTCATCCGCTGCTTTGGCGTCGTCCCGCTGGTCCCGAAGGCGACCATGTGGGTGCTGATGGCCGAGGCGCCGGCGCTCGTGCCGGCCACGATCACGCCGTGGCGATGGCGGTCCACGATCGCCCGGCCGAGCAGCGTGCCGGCGATTACGCTCGACAGCCGAAGCTGGTTGCCGCCGGTCATGAAGATGCCGGTCGCGTCGTCGATCGCTTCGCCGGCGGCGGGGTCATTCGCGTCCTCCCGGGTCAGCGGCCGCAGCCCGCGCACGTCCGAGATCCCGAATTGATGGAAGAGCGAGGCATAGAGCTCGGTCGCCTCGTCCCCGAGGGACGAGGCGGTTGAGACGACCGCCACGCGCGCCTCGGTGCCGCCGGCCAACGCCACGAAGCGCGCCAGGATCTGTCGTTGGCGCAGCTTGTCCTCTGCACCGCCGATGATCAGCAAATGCCCGGCTCGTGGGCCGCCTGGGCCTGGGGTCGCGACCATGATGCGCCGCAGCATAGCGAATGCCAGTCCATCACCGGCGCGCGGTATCCTCGTCGGATGGCCATCGAGACCGATCGACGGCAAAGCGAGGAGCGCGACTTCTACGCCGTGCTCGGCGCGGAGCCATCGGCCACCGCGGCTGAGCTGCGCGCCGCGTTCCGCGAGGCGGTGCTGCGCCATCACCCGGATCGGAGCCCGGCCAACCGCATGTCGACACGGCGCACCGCGATCCTGAATCGCGCGTGGACCGAGCTCCGCGACCCGCTGCGCCGGCTGCACTATGACCGGGACCTCGAGCGCGGGACCGCCATCACCCTCGCCTGGCCGCTCGAGCCCGATGAGGTCGCCTCCGCACCGTCGCGCCGGCCTCGGCCCACCCCACTGCCGGAACGCCCCAGCCGCTGGCACCAGCCGCAGTGGCGCAGCGTGGCCGGTTTCCGGGTTCCAGCCCAGGTCTTCATGGCCGGGCCGGCGGCCCAGAACTCGTGGATCATCGCCAATCTGATCGCCGGTCAGGACTGGCGCGAGCACTCCGAGCGCTACTGGCTGCGCTACGCCACGACGTACTACCGTGACCGAGGCCGCAATGACGATTGGCTCGGGGCGCTCGAGCGCCTGATCGAGCTCGACGCGACGTTCGACACACTCGTGCACGCCGACCCGCGCGGCGCGTACACCACCACCGGTGATCTCCTGCGGGGCGTCGGCTTCCTGCGAGAGATCGGCGAGCGATATCCGGCCGGCAGCGCACCGCGCCGCTGGCTGGAGCGAGAGCTGCGAGCCATGCTCGGCGAGTTCCGCGACCAGCGCGTCCGGCGCGGCCCCGCCGAGGACCGTGCCGAGGCCGCCGAGCTGCTGCTCAATTACCTCGAAGCGCTCGAGATGGAGCCCGGCTTTGCCGACGTGCGGGCGGCGATCATGGCGCACCGACGCGCCGGCCACCACGCCCGCGCGGCGGAGCTGGTGGAACGGGCGGTCGCGACGCCGATCACCGATCCGGCACGCTGGTTCAGCCTCGTGCAGCTGCTGACCGAGGCGCGGCAGCTCGATCGGGCCTCTGCCCTGCTCGCCGCCATTGCCCGCGGCGACCACCCCGACGCGCTCGAGCGCCGTCGCATCGGCGGCGACCCGGTGCGCCGGATTGCCACCGCTCGCCAGCGGCTGGCCCGGGCCCGCGAACGGCTGACACGAGCCGCTCGGTCCGCCGGTTAGTCGACCTGTACCACCTCGAGCGGACCAAGATCCGCGGCGGCCACCTCGTCGCTGATCTTCGAGGCGTCGCCCGCCGCCAGGATCAGCAGCTCGTCCGGGCGAATGAGCTCGCGCGCCGCTGACAGCACGTCGTCGGTGCTGACCGCCTCGAGCGAGGTGCGGTAGGTTTGCCAGTAGTCGTCCGCCAGCCCGTAGATGGCGAGCGGCTCGATCGCCATAGCGACCCCGCCGGTCGTCTCGAACCGCAGCGGGAAGACGCCGACGAGGTAGTCGCGCACGTCGCGCAGCTCAGGCTCGTCAGGTGCCGCCTCACGGATGCGTGTCAGCTGCGCGAGCATCTCGCGCAGTGCATCGGCGGTCACCTCGGTCTGCACGGCAGCGGCGGCGCTGAGGGGACCGGCGGCCCGACGGGGATCGAATCCCGCGCGGGCGCCATACGTGTAGCCGAGCTCCTCGCGCAGGCGGAGGTTCAGCCGGCTCCCGAACACGCCGCCAAGCAGGGCGGCCATCACCTGTGCCGGGAAGTAGCGCGGATCGTGACGGTCGATGCCGACATGGCCGACGCGGAGCTCGCTCTGCACCGACCCGGGGCGATCGACGATCACGACGCGGCGGCCGCCGGCGGCCGCCGGCTGCAGGGTGCGATGGCCCGGGCTGCTGCCCGTCCAGTCGCCGAGGCGCATCAGCGCGGCGCGCATCACCGCCTCGGGATCGATCGACCCGGCGACCACCAGGTGCGAACCTTCGGGAGCCCAATGCTCGGCGTGGAAGGACCGTGCGTCGTCGAGCGACAGGGAGGCCACCGTCTCCGGGGTGCCGGCCGAGAGCCGCCGGTAGGGCGTGGCCTGGTCGAAGACGTGGCGCAGGAACATCTCGTCGGCCAGGCGACCAGGATCCGCGCGGGATTGCAGGATGTCAGCCAGCCGCTCCGCCTTGAGCCGCTCGAACTCGGCCGGGTCGAGGCGCGGCTCGCGGACCATCTCCGCCAGCAGGCTGATCCCCTCCTCGAGATGCTCGGGGAGCGATTGGAAGGCCGCGCGCGCGAAGTCCCAGCTGGACTCGCTGCTGACCTCGATGCCGAGCCGCTCAGTCGCCTCGGCGAAGGCGGAGGCGTCCAGCCGTCGCGTGCCCGTCACGAGCAGCTGAGCCGTGAGCGCGGCGACGCCGCCGTGGGGTTCGTCCTCGGCCGCCGCGCCGGCGTCGACGATGAAATGCACGTTCACCATCGTGGCGCCCGGCAGCGGCACCATCCAGACGGTCAGCCCGTTGTCGATCGCGCGCCGATCGAAGGCGGGGAAGTGATACGGGCGCGGCGCGCCCGGGGTCGGGCGCAGTGGGTTGGCGGTGGCGGTCATTCGGCGACCTCGCTGGCGGTTGGGTCCGGAGCCTCGCTCGGAAGGTAGGTGAGCACCAGGCGGTTGTCCGGGCGCAAGGTCGCCGCCATCGCCGCGCGGACCCGATCGGCCCCCACGACCAGGTACCGGCTCACCTCGGTGTTGATGCGCTCCGGCTCGTCGAACAGGCAGGCGTACATCGAGAGCCGATCCGCCCGCTCCCCGATACGCTCAAGGCTCGACTCGACGGACGCGGCGTGGAGGTTCCGCACGCGCTCGAGCTCCTCGTCGCTGGGGCCGTCCGCCGCCAGCGCGTCGATCTCGGCCAGCAGAGCGGCCTCGAGCGCCTCGGTGGCCACGCCCGGCCGGGCGGTCGCCCAGGCGGTGAACATCGACGCTCCACCAACCACCGGGAAGGGGAACACGCTGACGTCCTGCGCCAGCTGACGCTCGCGGACGAGGACACGATACAGACGCGAAGCGCGCCCGACGCCAAGGAGGTCGGCGGCGACCGATAGATCCTCGAAGGCATCGGTCCCGAACACGGGCATGCGGTAGGCGAGGTACACCCGCGGCAAGGGGACGCGGTCGGGAACCACCTCGCGCCGCTCGCCCCCCATCAGCGGCGGAATGGCGACATCAGGAGCCGGCGGCAGCGCGGGGTTGGCCGCCAGCGACGCGAAATGGCGCTCGATCATCGCCATGGCGGTCGCCGGCTCGAAGTCGCCGGCCACGGTCAGGACCGCATTGTTGGGGGCGTAGAAGGTGGCGAAGAACTGGCTCACGTCCTCGAGGCTCGCCGCGTCGAGGTCTTCCATCGAGCCGATCGTCGAATGATGGTAGGGGTGCTCGGGCGGATACAGGAGCGCCTGGATGCGCTCGTCCCAGGTCCCGTACGGCTGGTTGTCGACCGACCAGCGGCGCTCGTTCTTGACGACCTCGCGCTGGTTGTCGAGCTTCTCCAGCGTCATCGCCGGGATGAGCCCACCGAGACGATCCGCCTCGAGCCACAGGCCCAGCTCCAGCTCGTGGCTGGGGAGCGTCTCGAAGTAGTTCGTGCGGTCCAGCCAGGTGGACGCGTTCAGGGTCCCGCCGGCCTGCTGGACCAGGGCGAAGTGTTGGCCCTTGGCGACATTCGCCGAGCCCTGGAACATCATGTGCTCGAAGAGGTGCGCGAACCCGGTGCGGCCCGGCTTCTCGTGCTTGCTGCCGACGTCGTACCACATGTTGACGGCGACGATCGGGGCACGGTCGTCCGGCGAGAGGAGCACACGCAGGCCGTTCGGCAGCTGGTGGCGCTCGATCGGGATATGAGGCACCGCGGCTCCTACGCACTTGCCCGTGTGACGGCGCGGGGAAGGCTAACACGGACCGCGCCGTTCGCCGATGCGCGTTGGCATCGGTCGTGCTCTGGTGCATCATGCAATCCCCAGGGGTGCCCACTGAGTTGAGAATCGCGCAGGTCTCGCCGCTCATCGAGAGCGTGCCGCCGCAGCTGTATGGCGGCACCGAGCGCGTCGTTTCCTATCTCACCGAAGAGCTCGTGCGCCAGGGCCACGACGTGACGCTGTACGCGAGCGGCGATTCGGTGACGTCGGCTCGCCTGGTGCCGGTCACCCCCCGAGCGCTTCGGCTCGACGAATCGGTCAAGGATCCGCTGGCGCACCAGGTGCGGATGGTGG
>DASQFY010000221.1:0-6669 GCA_035632895.1 Candidatus Dormiibacterota bacterium | reverse complement strand
AGAAGACCGTCCTGGACCGATACGAGCGCGAGCACGACAACGTCCGCGCCGCGCTGTCGCGGGCGATCGCGGGTCAGCACGCCGAGGTGGCGATGCGGATCCTTGCGGCGTGCTGGCGCTTCTGGCAGATGCGCGGCTACTTGGCCGAGGGGCGCGAGCAGGCGGAGCGCGCGCTTGCGTTGCCTCCTGGCAGCGTGGAGCCCGAAGTCCGGGGCGCGGCACTCGAGGCGGGCGGTGGGCTCGCGTACTGGCAGGCGGACATGCAGGTGTCGCGTGCCTGGTACGCGGAGGCGCTCGAGCTGGCTCGCGCCTCGGGCGACGACGCGCGAATTGCGAATGCCCTCTACAACCTGAGCTTCACGTTCAGCCTGATCTCGGAGGACCAGGAGCAGGCGCGCGCGAACGCATCCGAAGCGGTGGAGATCTATCGGCGCATCGGGGACCAGGCGGGGATCGGCCGGTCGCTGTGGGGCCTCGCCAATTCCTATTACTACTTCCGTGACTTCGCGCCAGGGATTCCCATTGTCGAGGAGGCGCTCCAGATCTTCCGGCGAATGGGAGACCGATTCATGACAGCGTGGGGTCTGTACATCCTCGCGCTCTTCGAGCTCGAGACCGATCGGAAGGCGACGCGCCAACACCTGGAGGAAGCGCTGCCGTTGTTTACCGAGACAGAGGACAAGTCCAGCTACGGACTCATCTTCGACGGGTTCGCGACCCTCGAGTGGGCGGAGGGCGACGTCGTGCGGGCCATGCGCCTGGCCGGCTATGGGGCCGCTACTGAGCGGAGCGCCGGAACGGGCCTGGCCAGCCTCAGCCGCGAGGTCGCCGGGTTCATCCCCGAGGCCTTGGCAGAGGACCCGCAGCTGGCCGCCGCGCACGCCGAGGGCCAGCGCATCACGCTGGAGCAGGCGACCGACCTGGCGCTGCACCGGCACGAGCCCACGAGCGCGGAGGCCTAGGCCGGGGCGGCCAGGTCCCGACGCGGAAAGAGGATCAGCGAGTAGATGACCGGAACAACGACCGCCACGCCCAGGATCACGAAGTGCATCGGGTCGATGTTGCCCTCGAGGATGTCGCCGGGCTGGAACTGGTGGAAGAGGGAGTACTCCTGCGTCCAGGCCACATCGGTCCATAGCGAGCCGAGGATCTCCAGGAAGTAGTTGACCAGCAGGTAGGCCATCGACAGGCCGAGCGCCGGCGCGTTGCGGTCGAAGCTGACCGAGGCCGCCAGCCCGAAGGCCGCGAACGCAGTCCACAGCAGCAGCCCGTTGGCGTAGGCCAACGGCAGCAGGCCAAGGTCGAGCTCGTTGGTGAGGTCATTGATCGCGATCCCGGTCAACTGGCCGGCAAGGAGCGCCGCCAGCACCACGGCGAGCAGGAACAGCACCGCCACGGCCAAGGTGACGTACAGCGTGCGACGGGAGATCGGCCGGGCCAGGAGGACCTCGAGCGTCCCGCGTTCGCGCTCGCCGGCGACGGCATCCACCGTGGAGCCGATGGCGAAGAGCCCCAGGAAGGCGATCGCCAGTGGGTGCTGGAGGCCAAGGGTGAGCGCGCCGGGCAGCGTGAAGAGGCTCCCCGAGCCGAAATTCATGAGCTCGCTGGGAATGATCCCCGAATCGGCCAGATCCTTGAACGCCTCACCGAAGCTGACGTAGATGATCGGGATCAAGAGCCCCCAGGCGAACGCCGCCACGACGATGGCGGCCAGCTTCACCCGATTCCACCGTAATGTCTGGATGAGGAGCCGCCCGTTCATCGCCGAACCTCCTCGGCCGGCTCGTCATCGGCGTAATACTCCAGGAAGGCCTCTTCCAGACGGGCGGGCTCGATCGTCAGGTCCACGAGCGCCGGCGAGGCCACGGCGCGGACGAAGGGCGCCACCTCACCGAGCAGCGTTCCGCTGATCCGGTCGCCCTCGACCTTCACGTCCGCCAGCCCCGGCACGCCGGAGAGGTCCGGCGCGGCGCCGCGCCAGCGGACCTGGACGTGCCGCTTGCGGCGGGCCAACAGCTCGTCGACGTCCTGGAGTGCCATCAGGTGGCCGGCGCGGATGATCGCCACCCGGTCGCAGATGCGTTCCACCTCGGACAGGACGTGGCTGGAAAGGAAGATCGTGCGGCCGGCTGCGCGCAGGTCGTCCATCACGCGGTAAAAGGCCTGCTGCATGAGAGGGTCGAGGCCCTCGGTCGGCTCGTCCAGGATCGCCAGCTCCGGGTCGTGCTGGAGCGCCTGGATGACGCCGATCTTCTGGCGCATCCCGCGCGAGTAGTCGCGCACCTTTCGGCGCAGGACCGATGACGGCATCTGCAGCCGCTCGCACAGTTCTTCGCGCCGTACCGGCTCGGCGCCCTGCAGGTCGGCAAGGTAGTCGAGCGCCGCCTCGCCGCTGAGGGAGTCGTACAGGGCGATGCCCCCGGGCAGGTAGCCGGCGCGCCGGCGGATCTCGACCGAGTCGGCGACGATGTCGAGTCCCAGCACCCACGCCGATCCGGCGGTCGGGTGCAGAAAGCCGAGCAGCGTCCGAATGAGGGTCGACTTGCCGGCCCCGTTCGGTCCCAGGAAGCCGAAGATTTCGCCGTGCGGGACGTCAATCGTCAGCTCCTCGAGGGCACGGACATCGCCGTAGTGCTTCGTCAGCCGGTCGGTGCGGATGGCGGGTGGACGCTGCTCGGTTTCCATCCCCAGCAATCTAACCGGTCGCGGGCTCCGCTCGCAGGTCGGCCCGCTCGATCGACTGCCTACAGGCCATCCAGCTCGGCCAAAGCAGCGGAGAAGGCGGGATAGGTTGCATCCCGAAGCACGAAGCGCACGAGCTCCAGGCCCGTCTCGCCGGCGAGGTGGCGGTTGACCGTGCGGATCGCAACACGCGCTCCGTCAGGGGCCGGGTAGCCGTAGATCCCGAGGCTGATGGCTGGGAAGGCGACGCTTCGCGCGCCGAGCTCATCGGCCAGCGTGAGGCAGGTCCGATACGCGCCGGCCAGCAGCTCCGGCTCGCCGTGCGCGCCGCCGCGCCAGACCGGGCCAACGGCGTGCAGGACCCAGCGGGCTGCCAGCCGATGGCCAGCGGTAGCCACCGCGGTGCCCGTCGGCGTGCCGTTCGGGTAGCGATCGCGCAGCTCGGCGAGGAGATCCGGCCCGGCAGCCGCGTGGATCGCGCCGTCGACCCCGCCGCCGCCACGCAGCGCGGCGTTCGCGGCGTTCGCGATCGCGTCTACCTGCTCGAGCGTGATGTCCCCCGTGACCAGCTGCAATCGACGTCCGGCGACGTCGATCGCCGCGCTCATCGGTCGAGCCAGGTTCGGAGCCTGGGGCGGCGCAGCTCTGCCCACAGTCCGGGGAAGGCGGCCCGCGCGTAGGCGGCCGCCGCCACCTCGCGCTCCAGGAGGCGCCCTGCGGCGAACGACAGGCCCGCGTCACCGTGAACGCCCACTGCGTCACGAAGCTCACGGATCACGCCGGTCACATCCTGGTGCTCCCCAAGCAGCTGTTGAACGTCCGCCAGCCGCCGCGCGAACCGAGTGGCGGCACGCCCACGACCTGGGCCGAGGAACCGGCCCGCCGCCTCGGCGGCATACCTTGCCCGCTTGGCCAGAATTCGGACTCGATGCAGCTCAGCGTCCGCCGGGCCGGCGACGTCCCGGGCAAGGGCGCGCGCCACCGGATCCGCCCGGCGGGCCAGTCGGCGCCACGCGGCGGTGACCAGGGCCGGCAGGGCGTCGCTCGCCGGAAATGCGGCCAGCGGGGTGAGCTGGGGTTCCCGCGCAGCCGTCGCCACGCGCGCGACCAACGCGGCGTGGGCTCGGCTGCCGAGCGAATCGATCAGCGCCATGCGCGCGATGTCGCGCAGGTCCCGCAGGTCGCGGATGAGCGGGGCGAGGTCGCTCGCCAGGTCTGCGCCCTCGACCTCCATGCGCTCGACGAGCACGTCCAGGTCGCGAACCGCGCCAAGGGAGTCGGCCAGGGGCCGCAGCGCGTCCGACAGCTCGTCGGCCCAGTCGCTGCGCAGCAGCGGCTTCAGCGTTCGCAGGTCGCTCCGCAGCCTGCGCACCGCCACCCGCATCTGGTGGACCGCTTCCACATCGCCGGCCCGCACGCCTCCCTCGTTCCGCTGGAGCCGCTTCGCGCCATCGGCCAGGGCGGCACGTACAGCGTCGGCGGCTGATGGGCGTGGCGCGGGCGGTTGCGATGAAACGGGCGTCAGAATGGCCATCGGCCGCGGATGTTAGCCCTCGGCTGACCGCGAGTCGATAGTCCCTATCGGTCTACCCGAACGGCGCGCAGCACATTGCGGGCTCACGTGCTGTCAGGACCTCCCGGATGGACCAATGCTGCGGCACCGCTAGGCTACCCGACCGGTACGCGGACGAAAAATCGCCGTCCACGATCAACGCACACCGCAGACGCCTGAACGGCGACAGTTGATCGCCGCCAGCGATGTGGCGGCGCCGCACGAGGCGGATCGGAGCTGATGGATCGCTGGCGGCGATAGCCGCGCGGTCGTGATGCCGATGGTCAGCCTGCTACACTCCGATTCCCGAACCGCCTCGCATCGCGCCGGCGGTTCGCGTGTGTGCACCCTTAGGAACGCCGCCTCATGAAGATCGCTGTCCCACGCGAGACCGCCGATGGCGAGACTCGCGTGGCGCTCACCCCGCAGACCGCCGCGCTGCTGATCGGCGAAGGCGTCGAGGTGCTCGTCCAGCAAGGCGCCGGTGAGGCCTCCAACATTCCCGATGCCGAGTTCACCGAGGCGGGCGCCACCATCGTTCCAGATGCCCCGGCGCTCTACGAAAAGGCGGACCTTGTGGTGCGCGTAGGGCGACCAACCGACGAGGAGATCGGGATGCTGCGCAAGGGGATCGTTCTGATCGGGACGCTCGGAACGCTCGCCAAGCCAAAGCTCGCCGAGGCGCTGGCGAAGTCCGGCGTGACGGCCATCAGCATGGATGCCATCCCGCGCATCAGCCGCGCGCAGTCGATGGACACGCTCTCCAGCCAGGCCACGGTGGGTGGCTATAAGGCCGTGCTGATCGCCGCCGAGCGCCTCCCGAAGTTCATGCCGCTGCTGACCACCGCCGCAGGCACCGTTCGGCCGGCGCGGGTGCTGGTCTTCGGTGCCGGGGTGGCCGGATTGATGGCGATCGGTACTGCCCGACGCATGGGCGCCGTGGTCCAGGCGACCGACGTGCGGCCGGTCGTCAAGGAGCAGGTCGAGAGCCTGGGAGCCACCTTCCTAGAGGTGGAGATGACCGAGGAAGAGAAGGCGCAGGCCGAGACCGCCGGCGGCTACGCCCGCGAGCCGAGCGAGGACTACAAGCGCCGCCAGGCGGAGCTCATCGCCGGCAAGGTCGGCGAGGCGGACGTTGTCATCACCACCGCGCTGATCCCAGGCCGCCCGGCGCCGCAGCTCATCACCGAGGAGATGGTGAAGAGCATGAAGCCCGGGAGCGTGATCGTGGACATGGCGGCCGAGATGGGCGGCAACTGCGAGCTGACCGAGCCGGGCAAGGAGGTCGTCAAGCACGGCGTCCGGATCATCGGCTTCACGAATCTGCCCGCCACCATGCCGGGCAGCGCGACGCAGATGTACGCCAAGAACATCCAGACCCTGCTGATGCATCTGCTCAAGGACGGCAAGGTGGAGCTCGACTTCGGCGACGAGATCACGCGCGGCGCCACGATCACCCACGGCGGCAAGGTGGTGAACGAGGCGACCGCCAAGGCGCTCGGGATCGAGCCGGCGCAGCCGCCGGGCGCATCGGTCCAGGCGGAGGCGAAGAGCTAGATGGAGCTGACCGCCTTCGAGCTGATCGCCGCCCTCTTCATCCTCGTCCTCGCCGCGATCGTGGGCTACGAGGTCGTCTCCAAGGTGCCGACCATGCTCCACACCCCGCTCATGTCCGGTGCCAACGCGGTGCACGGCGTGATCGTGGTCGGTGCCATGTTCGTGGCTGCCAGCGCCGAAGGTCCGCTGCGGATCGCCCTCGCCTTGCTGGCGGTGATCCTGGGCACGATCAACGTCGTCGGCGGCTTCGTGGTCACCGACCGCATGCTCGACATGTTCAAGCGCCGCCCGGAGGGCAAGGGCCCGGAGGGGAAGGGCTGATGCCCGAGCTGAGCGGCACCCAGATCCTCAGCTACCTGGTCTACCTGGTTGCCTCGGTCACGTTCATCCTGGGGCTGAAGTTCCTCGCCTCGCCCACCACCGCGCGGCGCGGCAACCAGCTTGCGGCTGCCGGCATGGCGCTGGTCGTGGCGTGGGTCTTCGTGACCGATTTCCTGCTGGCCGATGGCGGCCTCGGGCACGCGTGGATCCTGGCGGTTGGCATTCCGATCGGCACGGTGGCCGGCGCGCTCGGGGCGCGACGGGTCCCGATGACGGCCATGCCGCAGATGGTTGCCATCTTCAACGGAGCCGGCGGCGGGGCGGCAGCGCTGGTGGCCCTTGCCGAGTTCCTGCGCGACGCCGATCCGGCGTCCCTGCTGCCGCTGCCGTTCATCATCGCCACCCTGCTCGGCGCGGTCATCGGCTCCGTGTCGCTGACCGGCTCGATCGTAGCCTTCGGCAAGCTGCAGGGGCTGATCGCCGGGCGCCCGGTCAAGTATCCGGCCAGCCAGGTGGTCACCGCGGTTCTGTTCCTGGCCATCATCGGGCTGGGTGTC
>DASQFY010000220.1:0-3862 GCA_035632895.1 Candidatus Dormiibacterota bacterium | reverse complement strand
GCTTCACTTCAACCTGAACCCCCAATACGCCGTCTTCTTTGCGGACGACGCCAGCCGCGACCACCTTGCCTGCCACGAGATGGGACACACCATGGGGTTCCGGCACTGGGGGAATCCGCCGCAGAGCGAGGGACCGGTGGCCGAGACCTGCATGAACGCCGACACGCCGAACGGCCCGCTTGACCTGCACGCCTACGACCGCGAGCACATCGCCGCCTACTACCGCCCGCCGGCCTTCGGCCGCCAGCTCTGCCTGTCCGAGACCTGACCCGGGACGTCACCACGCCAGGCGATCAGGCGGGCGGCACCTCGTGGTGGAGTCGGCAGCGAGCCTCGTAGGTCTCGTCACCAAGGCCCCTGATCATGATCGGGGGCGAGTCGGCCGGGACCGGCTGGCCGTCGATCAGCCGCTGCGTACGGGTCGCCGGCTCGCCACAGACCACGCAGATGGCGGTCAGCTTGGTGACCTGGTCCGCAAGCGCCATCAGCCGCGGCATCGGGCCGAACGGGATGCCGCGGAAGTCGGTGTCAAGGCCGGTCACCAGCACCTGCTTTCCAAGATCGGCCAGCCGCTCGACGACCTCCGGCAGCCGGTCGTCGAAGAACTGGCCCTCCTCGATGGCCACGATATCGGCCTCCCCGACGAGCTTCTCGATCTGCCCGGCATCGTCCACCGTCAGCGCCGTGTGGTGGGCGCCGGAGCGCGAGACCACGGTCAGCGCATCGGTCCGGGTGTCCAGGCGGGGCTTGACCAGGATCACGCGCCGGCCGGCAATCGAGAAGCGGCGCAGCAGGCGCAGCATCTCATCGGTCTTGCCGCAGAACATGCAGCCGCAGATGACGTGCACCCAGCCTGATGTGTAGAACATGCTCGATCGCCGTCAGTCCCCGACGACGGCGATGCCCTCCTCGGGGAGCCCCAGCTCCTCGGCCAGCGCGGCGCGCATCACCTCGGGTGGCGCCTGCTGGCCGGCCAGCAGCAGGAAGGTGGCTGCCGAGGAGGCGAGGAACGAGCCCTGGCCGTTGGTTACCGTCCCGCCCCGAGCCTTCACCTCGCTCATGAGTGGCGTGACCGCATGGTTGAGGACCAGGTCGAGAACGACCAGCTCCTCCGGCAGCAATTGGGCGGGGATTGGGCTGGCGCCCTCCTCGACCCCGATGCCGCTGGCGTTGACGAGCAGCTGCGCCTTCGCCAGCTCCGCCTCCATGATCGTCTCGTGCCACGGCCGCGCGCGGAGCTCCATGTGACGCGCGGTGCGCGCGAAATGGGCGACCCCCGCCTCGGCCCGATGGAGATGGCGGTTGAACAGGGAGACTCGTTGGAATCCGGCCCCGATGAGAACCGCCACCACAGCACGCGCTCCGCCGCCGGCGCCGAGCACGATCGCGCTGCGCGGCCAATCGCCCTGGACCTGCGGCAGGATCGAAGTCAGGCCGGCGCGCACCCCGTCGACGTCGGTGTTGTGACCGCGCAGCCGCAGCCCGTCGCGCACGATGAGGTTCACGGCGCCGGTGAGGTGCGCGTCGTCCGAGAGCGCGCTCACAAGGGCCGCGCCCCGCTCCTTGTGCGGGGCGGCGATGAGTGCACCGGCGAACCCCTCGGCGTGCAGCTCGGCGATCGCATCGGGCAGCTGGTGCGCCTTCCGCTCCCAGCGCTCGATGGCGATCGGCAGGGCGCCCGCCTCGATGGCGGCGCGCTGCACCGCCTCGAAGGCGGAGTGGGTGAAGGACTGGGCGATGATGGGGAGGCGCTGCACGGGGTCGCTCGAGCTGCTCGGTGGATGGGCTGTGGGACCGGGGCGAGCCAGGCGGCGGGCACGTCGCTCCGGGGACCCCATGCTATCATCGGCGCCGGTTTCGGAGAGGTCGCATAGTGGCCTAGTGCGGCGGTTTGCTAAACCGTTGAAGGGGGTTTCCTCTTCCGAGGGTTCGAATCCCTCCCTCTCCGCCAGTCACGTCGCGGCCACCCTGCACACGTGCCCGTAGCTCAGTGGATAGAGCGTCAGGTTGCGGACCTGAAGGTCGGAGGTTCGAGTCCTCTCGGGCACGCCATCCCTCACCCGCCACCCACGTCGGTGGCAGTCGCTCATCCCAGCCAGTCGCCGCTAATGACAGCGGCAGGCCGCCGCGACCCGGCGCACCGCCGCTGTGTTGCCTTCCCGGCGATCATGGTCGCGTCTCGAGTGATGTGGTTTGGAGCGTGGAGGGAACGATGCACCTGTGGAGCGAGCGTCCCGGGCCGCGGATCCGGCAGATTGCCGCCGACGTCGCAACTCTCACCTGGGTGGCATTCTGGATCTCGATTGGCGTCAGCCTGTATGGCTTTCTTGCCCAGCTGGCGGGTGCCGGCCGGTTCATCAGCGACAGCGGCACCAGGCTGCGCGGCATCGGAGCACAGTTGGGCGGGGCCTTGCAGGGGATCCCGCTCGTGGGCGAGGGTGCGGCGAACGACGTCCGCGCCGGATTCTCGGCCGCCGCCGATCCGATGATCCAATTCGGCGGGGACCTGGAGCGATTGCTGATCATCGTCGCCGCGCTGCTCGGGCTGCTGCTCGCGGCGGTCGCCGTCGTCCCCTGGCTCAACCGCTACCTGCCGTGGCGGGTTGCCGCCTGGCGTCGCCTGAACGCCGGCGCGCGCGTCATCCGCCGCCGCCGTTTTGCCCGATCTGTTCCCATTGCGGCGGTCGAGGTGGAGCGCATCCTCGCTTCGCGCGCACTTCACCGGCTGGAGTACGACGAGCTCCTCGAGTTCACGCCCGATCCATTCGGCGACTGGGTCGCGGGTCGCCACGAGCGCCTGGCGCGCGCGGAGCTCGATCGTGTCGGCTTGCAAGCGATCGCCGCGCCGCGCTAGTCGCGGTTCGGCGGCTAGCCTGACGAGTCGGCGACCGGCTCGAGGATGAACAGCGGGATGGTTCGGGTCGTCCGGCGTCGGTAGGTCTCGTACAGCGGGAAAGCCGTGCTGACGAGCCGCCAGAGCCGGTCTCGTTCGTCACCCCCGGCCTCGTACGCCCGCACCTCGCGCACCTCCTTCCCGAGCCGCACGGTGGCATCAGGATCGGCGCGCAGGTTGTTGGCCCAGGCCGGATCCCTGGCCGAACCGCCGCGCGACCCGACGACTACCAGCCGCTCGCCGTCGGCGAAGCCGTACAGCGTGACCGGGCGGGGCAGCCTTGTCTTGCGGCCGGTCGTGGTGAGGATGACGTTCACGCGAACGAGACTAGCCGAGGGCCAACCTGCTGAAGCGGCCATACGCACACGAGGGAAGCACTAACCCGGGTCGGATCGTCCCCCAGCCGGCACACGCACACCACGACGACATCTGGCGCTTGCACGACCCGCTGGACCGGATAACGCACGCTACGACGACATATGGAGCCGGGCGCTCAAGGTGCCCGGCTCCATCTCCCATCCCTCCGCCGGAGAGGCGAACTCTCAGTGCTCGACGTCGATCACCAGGCGGTCGGGGAGGGTGAGCAGCATGACCCGCGCGCAGGTCTCGCTTTCCAGACCGAGGTACCAGGTGCTCTGGGCTTCGAAGTCGCCGCCCTCGACCAGGTGTACGAGCTGCGGGAAGCCAGGACTGAAGTCGGTGGGGCCGTTGTAGCTGCTTCCTCCACTGGAGGTCTGCTTCGTCCCGCCGCGCATGATCAACTGCAGGAAGGAGTTCCCTTCCACGTCGAGCGGAGCGCCGCTGGCATCCTCGAAGAATGGCGGTTCCGCGGGGTCGAGCGTGAACTCCGGGGTTCCCTCGTTGAACTCGAACACAACGCGGTCGTAGCCGTCGTGGCTTCCAACCCGGACGTCAATGATGTTGACCGTCTGCTGCACGCTCCGCGGCTCTTCGACCGGGAACTCGCAC
>DASQFY010000219.1:0-10329 GCA_035632895.1 Candidatus Dormiibacterota bacterium | reverse complement strand
ACGACACGAACTACTACCTGCAGCGCTATTCAGCCCGACGGCCAAGGAGCCCGTGGTCCAGGCTTAACGTGGAGCGAGTCGAGGCCCTGATCGATGCCGGACGCATGCGGGCGCCCGGCCTGGCCGAAGTCGCTGCTGCCGAGGCAGACGGGCGATGGGCGGCCGCCTACGAACCTCAGCGCGAGTCCAGGCTCCCGTCCGATCTTGCAGCCGCGCTGGAACAAAGCGAACGGGCCAGAACTGCCTTCGGGCAGCTCGATAAGACTGGTCAGTACGCCGTCATCTTGCCGGTCTTGAAGGCTCGCACCCCAGCGATCCGGGTGAGTCGCGTCGAGAAGGCGATCGCCGAGCTGGAAGCACGGAATTAGGCGTCGGCAGCTCGCCAGGCGACTGAATTCCCTGCAATCCGCCGCCGCGAGCGCTCTGAAAGAAGGAATGGCCCAAATGCGCCGTTTGGGTGGCCGTGCCTCTAGCTCAATACCCGGTCGAGCGCGATTGCCCCTCGGCGTGCGACGGCCAGCGGGTCCTCCTCCCAATACGACGGGTTGAACGTCTCGAGGCTCCACGGGCCGCTATAACTGCGGGCCCGCAGCGTGCGCGCCAGGTCCGCCAGGCGGACGACGCCGAGGCCGGGCAATATGCGGTCGGCGTCCTCGATCTCGCGGGGAGGCTTGGCCGGGGCGTCGTTCAGATGGACGATCGAGAGGCGTTCGATGGGGAAGGCATCGAGTGGGCCGCTCCCGCTGGCATGCCAGTGACAGGAGTCGATGACCAGATCGACCCCGGGAAGGTCGCGGACCGCCGCAGCCGCAGCTGCCGGATCACCGATCGGGCAGTCGAAGAAGCCGAGGAACTCGAACGCCAGCCCGATACCCGCATCGGCGGCGCGGTCGCGTGCGAGCGCGAGCCCCGCACGGATGCCGGGGAGGGCGCGCGCCTCCTCCATCCCGGGCATGCGCGGCGGGACGGCGAGGAGGTACGCGGCGCCGATTGCCCGACAGATCTCGAGTCGCGGGGCCAGGTCAACCTCCAGTCCTT
The DNA here is from genome assembly GCA_035632895.1 of Candidatus Dormiibacterota bacterium. Taxonomy (GTDB): domain Bacteria; phylum Chloroflexota; class Limnocylindria; order QHBO01; family QHBO01; genus DASQFY01. The sequence goes on along the minus strand of DASQFY010000219.1, from coordinate 9,291 downwards.
CGCGATCGAGGGAGCCGTCGGGCCGAAGGCCGATCTGCACCCCGTTGAGGCTCAACACCTCGCCTTCGTGGACGGCACGGGCGGTGGCCGCGACCTCGTCTCGATCCCCGACGAGGCGCTCGGCGCGTGCCTCGATCCCCTCAAAGCCGGCGTCTCGGGCGACCTCGAGCGATCGCGGCGTTGACGTGGTCATGATGGTTGCGCCGTTCAGATACCTGCCCGTCTGATGCATTGGTTCACTTCTCGCGAATCACGCCAAAGGTGAGCCCGGCCAGGACATAGCGGCGGGCCAGGAGCATGAGCACCAGCGGGATCACGATGGCGATTGCGCCCCCCGCTGCCATGTCGTTCCAGATGATCTCGAACTGCGTGACCAGCCCCTGGGCGCCCACCGGGAAGGTCATGGCACGTGGTGTGGCCGTCAGGATGAAGGCGAAGACGAATTCTGCCCAGTCGAAGGCGAACACGATGATCCCGGCGGCGAGGATACCGGGGCTCGAGAGGGGCAGGAGCACATGTCGGAAGGCCTGCCACCGCGTCCCGCCGTCGACCATCGCCGCCTCCTCGATCTCGGGCGGGATCTCCTCCAGGAACCCCTTCAGCATCCAGATCGCGAGCGGCAGGTTGAAGATCGCGTACACGATGATGAGCGCGGGTAGCTGGTTGTAGAGGCCAATCGTGCGCACGATCGTGAAATAGGGAATCACGACGGCGATCGGCGGCAGGAAGCGGAGCGAGAGCGCCCAGTTGAGGACGAACCTGCGGAGTCCGCGCCGGACTGGCAGCCGAGTGATCGGGTAGCAGATCGCGAACGCGACGATCAGCGCGAGGACAGTGGACGATAGCCCCACGATTACGCTGTTCACGAGCATGCCCCCCAATCCGCGGGTGAAGAGGACGCTCGTGTAGGGGGCAATCGTCGGTTCGTGGGGGTAGAGCGTGGGAACCGCCGAGAAGAGCTCCGCCCTCGTCTTGAGCGAGGTGACGACGAGGTAGTAGAGCGGGAAGACGAAGGCCACGAAGGCGATTGCAAGCGCGGACCATGTCAGCAGCCGAGTGAGGACGCGTGGCATCAGCCCTTCTCCGCCGGCAGGAACCGGCTGATCACGGTGTAAAGCGCGGTCATCGTTGCCATCACGACGACAGCCAGGGCGGAAGCCTGTCCGAGGTCGCTGAAGCGGAACCCGAGGCGGTACAGGTAGAGGCTCAGGAACTCGGTGGTTGCGCCCGGACCGCCGCCAGTCAGGACATATACGTGGTCGAAGACGCGCAGGACGTCGGCGATGCGGAAGAACAGCACCAGCAGGAGCAGTGGTCGAAGGTAGTACAGCTCGACGTGACGGAACTGAGTCCAGGGCGTTGCCCCGTCGAGCTGGGCGGCCTCGACCGATTCAGTGGGCACCATTTGCAGCCCCGCGAACAGAATGAGGTAGACGAACGGCGTCCATTGCCAGATGTCGACCGATGCGACCGCGAGCATGGCCAGCGGTGGGTTCGAGAGCCAGAGGATCTGATCGTGCCCGGTGTCGCCGAGCAGGGCGTTGAGGATCCCGTAGTCAGGCGCGTAGACGAGCCGGAATACGACGCCCACGGCGATTTGGGGGATCACGATCGGGATCATCGCGGCGACGTAGATGATCGCCCTGGCCACCTGGGAGCGAACCGTGCGGTGCACGAGGACGGCCAGCCCGAGGCCCAGCAGGATCTCGGTTGGCAGGACGATGAGCGCATAGATGGCGGTCTGCCGGAGGGACGTGACCAGAAGTTGGTTCCCGAGCGCCCGGGCGAAGTTGTCGAGGCCGACGAACTCGCCGCGAGCCGAGAGGGTCGCCTGGACGACCGCCATGATGAACGGGATCGTCGCGATGACGACCACCGTCCCGAATACGGGCAGGAGCAATCGGAGGCCGAGGCGCTCCTGTGGGCTTCGAGAGGACCAGTTGGTACGGAGGCGGGCGGTGAGGGCCGCAGATCCCCCGCGCGGCGGGACGGCAGGCGCCGGCGGCCGCGATGCGCCGGGGACCTCGACCCTCATTCCATTCAGCCGCCGGCTGTCGGGTATCCGGCGTCAGCCATCAGCGTCCGAATCTCATCGGACGCACCGGTGACCGCTTCCTCGGCGGTCTCCTGGCCCGCCAGAGCTGCATTCAGGTGGGTGCCGAGGATCGACTCCACAGCGTTCCACTGATCGGTGCGTGGCCGCCAATTCGGTGGCGCCTCGAGCGCTTCTGCCAGCACCGGGAAGTATGGGTTGGCCTCCGTGAGCGAGGAGTCCTGGAGGACGCTCGTCCGTGAGGGGATGCCGCCATTCTCCGCATACGTCTTCTGCGTATCGGCCTGCAGCATCCACTTGATGAAGTCGGCGGCGGCCTGCTGGTTGGTCGACGCCTTGGGAATGCCGAGCATCCAGTTGCCCATCATCCCGACGCCGTTCCCACTGGGGCCGGCGGGGATCGGCTGGAAGCCGACATTGCCGACGACCGTCGACCCTTCGCCCAGAACCGCAGAGTTGATCTCGCCCGGCCAGACCGACGACTGGAAGCCCTGACCGATGGCCATGATCCGATCGCGATCGGCCGCATCGGTGCTGGCGGGATCGGCCTGGGCGACCGCCCCGAGATCCTCGACCAGGAACTTCACCGCCGCCAGCGACTCGTCGCCGTCGAACACGACGTTCCAGTCCTCGTCGAAGACGTCGCCGCCGAACGACCACAGGATCGGCAGGAAGTCGGCGACAACCGGGTTGGTGGCAAGGCCGCGAATGATGTAACCAGCCATGTCCGCGGAGTTGTGCTCCTGCGCCAGGGCCAGCACATCGTCATAGGTGGCGGGGCCATCCGCGCTGAGGTCCGAGCGCCACATGAACATCTGGACGTTCCCGACGATCGTCACGCCAAGCAGCTGGCTGTCCTTGTCCACCTCGCTCGGCGGTACCGGACCGCGCGGTGGCGGCCAGGTGCCGACGTCCCAGACGACCTGGGCGATGTCAGCGTCCTGCTCGATGCCGAGCGCGCCGAGATCCGAGAGCGACGAGTCCGTCCCAAACTTCGGCATCCACGGGTCGTCCATCATGACCAGGTCGTACGTCGCATCGTTCGCACTGAAGGTGTTGACGAGCTTCGTGTACAGGTCGGCGTAGGGCGACTCCACGATCTCGATCTCGACGCCTGTCTCTTCGGTGTACATCGGCGCGAGGGCCTTGAGCCCAGCGTCCTCAACTCCCTGCACCGCCGCGATGGTGAGCTTGACGCTTTCCCCTCCGCTCTGTCCCGGCCCTCCGCACGCGGAGATGGCCAGGATCAGGCCGACAAGCACTGTGATGGGCTTCGTGCGTTGAATCAATGGGATCCTCCTATCCTTTTGGAACGATCCGCCGACAGCAGATGGTTCTCAATGCGAGATGACCTCAGTCCGCACCTCCTTCTCGCCCCGCTTGAGTGCAATCTCATGTACCTGGACCGGCCTTCGCTCGGCGATCGAGCGGGCTGCGGCCTCGGCGATGCGCATCGCCTCGAGACCGTCGCGTGCGGTGCAGGCACTTTCCGCGCGACCGTCCGCGACCTCGACGAAGGCGCTCAGCTCGGCCCGGTAGGCGTCGGCGAATCGATCGAGGAACGTCACCCAGCCACGTTCGAGTGCGGGTGCGTCACCATCGAGGGGGTGGATCGGGGTGTGCACTCCAAGGCCGATGGCGACCGCATCGAGCGAACCGACCAACTCCATGCGGATGTCATAACCCGGGGGATTGTGTCGCCCGCCCGCGAGCACGCCTAGCATGCCACTCCGCATGCGGAGCGTCGCGACCGCCGTGTCGACGTCGCCGTGCTTCGCGAAGTAGTCGAAGCCCAGGGCGCCACCGTCGGCATACACCGAGTCGACCTCGTCGCCCGTCACAAAGCGAATCGCGTCGAAATCGTGGATCGATGAGTCACGGAAGAATCCGCCCGAGGTCGGAACGTACGATTCGGGTGGCGGGTTGTGATCCATGGCCGTCATCCGCACCTGGTAGAGCCGCCCAATGGTCCCGTCCACGACCATGGTCCGCGCCTGCCGATAAGCTGGATCGAAGCGGCGATGGAAGCCGAGCTGGAAGGGGATGCCGGACGCCTCGATCTCGTCGACCAGCTCCGTGGTCTCGGCCATGTCGAGTGCGATCGGCTTCTCGCAGAAGATCGGTATCCGCCGGGCCAGGCCGGCCCTGATCAGCTCCGGGTGGCTGTTGCTCGAAGTCGCGATGGCGAGCCCATCAGCGGCCTCGATCGCCTCGTCGACGTCCGCTGCCCGCGCGCCGAGCGCTCGTGCCGCCCTCGCGGCACTCGCCGGGTCGAGGTCCGCGACAAGTAGCTCGTCGACCAGCGGGTGATCAGCCAGGACCCGCGCATGGAGCTGACCGATCCGCCCGGTGCCGATCAATGCGATCCGCATTGCCGCCTCTCGCTATGCCGCAGAGCCGGGCTGGGAGATCGACCAGCGCAGCATTGCGTCGAGAACACGGCGACCGATGGCCGCTGCCTCGCTGGCCGGCTCCCAGCTCGTGTCCTGCTCGACCATCAGCCAGCCCTCATACCGTTGCCTGGCAAGCGCGTCGAGGACGGCTGGCAGGTCCAGCATACCGCTACCCAGCGGCGCAAAGATGCGGGCGCGCAGCGCGGCCTCGAACCCGGTCAGCCGTCCGTCGCGGAGTGCGCGCAACGGGTCCGGCGCGACATCCTTGAGATGCAGATGGATGATCCGGCGCCCGTGACGGCCAATAATCGCGAGCGGGTCGGCCGCCCCCACGAGTGCGTGCCCCACGTCCAGGCAGAGGCTGACGAGCTGGGGGTCCGTCGAGGCCGCGAGGCGGTCGATCTCGTCCTCGGCCTCGACGTACGAGCCCGCATGGTTGTGGAACGCGAGCGGATGCCCGAGCGCCAGGCTCTCACTCGCCAGCGCCTCGAGCGTTGCTGCCAGGGCGCGCCAGCCACGTTCGGTCAGCCGAGGCGCCTCTCCGGAGCGGCCGACCCAGGCGTCGCGCTCCGGGGCGCGGTTCAGCGCCACGACCAGCACCTCGCCGCCCGCGGCATGCAGCTCCGCGAGCCGCGCGCGCCCGATCTCGAGGGCTGCCTCGGCGGGACCCTCGGCCTGGCAGGGCACCTCGACGTACGCCTCGGCCAGGCGGAGCCCGCGGCCCGCCAGCGCATCACGCAACGCATCGCCGGCGCGGAATCCTACGCCGAGCTGCATCCCGTCGAAGCCGAGCCGGGCAATCTCGTCGAGCAGATCATCAGCCGATACCGGCGGCGCGAGATCGGGCAGGTCGGCGTTGTTCCACAGGATCGGTACGACCCCAATCGGAGCTGCACTCAGCGCTTCACCGGGCGTCCGCAGCCGTAGCGAGCTCATGCTGTGGGCCCCGGTTGGCCCGCTCATCGATGCTGTTCCTCGGATCGCCCGCGCTCCTGTTCGGCCCGCTGATCCGGGTGATAGTCGGGGATCGGGACGTCCCACCACCCGGTCTTGTCAGGCCCTGCCAGGTCCAGCTCGCGATTCACACTCGCCACGACCAGGGACGGCTCACCGGCGGCGAGACTGCGCTCGATCGTCGCGCGGACCTCGTCCGGATCGTCGGCGCGCTCGGTCCGGATACCGAAGCCACGCCCGATGGCCACGTAATCCGGCGAGTAGATCGAGCCGTCTGGGCGGTTGAAATCGGTGGCGGCGCTCCGGCCGAAGAAGGTTTGCTGCCCGCCCTTGATGCTGATCCACCCCGAGTTGTCCAGGATCACGATGCAGACCGGCACGCCGAGCATCGCGACCGTTGCCAACTCCTGCATCGTCTGCAGGAAGTCGCCGTCGCCACAGATGGCCAGCACCTGGCGGCCCGGCGCTCCCAGCTGTGCGCCGATCGCGGCCGGAAGCGTGAAGCCCATGCTCGAGAAGCCGCCGGAGGTGATGTGGGACCTCGGGAAACGGGTCACCCAGCGCTGCTTCACCATGCCCTGCGGCAGTCCAGCGCCGGTCACCACGATCGCATCGGGCCTTGTTGCCGCCTGGATCTCCCGGATCGCGCGGGCCATCGTCATCGGCCGGGCCCCGCTGCCGGACTTGTCTTCCATCTTCTCGAACCAGGCCTTCTTGCGCCTCTGAATCTCGGCGAAATAGGCGGTCTCCCGATAGACCGATGCGCCGCCTCCGGCACCAAGCGCGTCGAGAAGATCGCGCAGCGCCTCACGGGCGTCGCCCAGCAGAGGCACCTCGACCGGGTAGTTCTTGCCGATCTCGCGCGGATCGATGTCGATCTGGATCAGCCTGGTGGGCGGGATCGAGAAGGTGACTCCGCGGCGGTACGAGGAAGCTGACCAGTCGGTGAATCTGCAGCCGACCGAGAGCAGCAGATCAGCTTCTGCGGCGAGTTCGTTGCCGCAGGTCGAAGCCGTGTCGCCGATGGTCTGCGCCGACAGCTCATGGGTCTCGTCGATGGCGCCCTTGCCCATCCAGGTCGTGACCACCGCAGCGCCGAGCCGCTCGGCGATCGCACCAAGCTCGGCCGAGGCATTGGCCGTGATCACTCCGCCGCCCGCCACGATGACGGGGCGCTGCGCCGAGAGCAGAAGATCAGCGGCGCGCGCAATGTCGTCCGCAGCGGGACGGGGTCCGCGACGCGCCTCCCGCTCGTCGGGATCCGGCAGCCGCACCTCGGCGGCGTCCGCCTGCACGTCCATCGGGATGTCAAGCAGGACCGGCCCGGGGCGGCCGGAAAGCATCTGGTTCCATGCCCGATGGAGCACGAAGGGCAACTCGTCGACACGAGACGGCTGCCACCACTCCTTGACGACCGCCTCGAAAACGCGCGGATTGTCGGCCGCGCGCCGGCGTTCCAGCTCCTGGAGCACGCCGTGGCCGCGCATGTGGGTGTGCACCGAGCCTGACATCAGCGCCACTGCCGTGCTGTCGACATACGCGGTCGCCATCCCGATGACCGTGTTCATCGCGCCCGGTCCGATGCTGGTGAAGGCCAGCAGCGGACGACCGGTGACCCGGTAATAGCCGTCCGCAAGGTGGACCGCGGACTGCTCGTGCATGACCTGAACGGTGCGTACTGCATCCGTCCGGTCAAGCAGCGCATCGGTCAGGGTCCAGGACCCGTGGCCGGGAATCCCGACGGCGTACGGCACCTCCTGACGCACGAGGTACTCGACGATTATCTGCGCCCCGGAGAGGCGGCGTGTCTGATCGTGCGTGATCGCTTGCCCGCTTGGCTGATCCCTGACCGCCACGTTCCGTTCCTCGCTGCGCCGATGTCGGCTGCGGTGGCAAAACGTTTTACACGGAGGTCGCGCAAGGGTAGCATCGGATTGCCGACGAAGGGAGGGCTCGGTCGAGGCTCCGCCAGAGACTTTGATGCAGACCCAAGAGCTGAGCCCCCTGGCCCGCACCGTGGCCGAGACGGCGACCGACATCTGGAACGACTCGTGCGCCGTCGACGAGCTTGAATACGCGATCGCCTTCGGTGCGGTCGGCGCAACCGCCAACCCGACCATCGTCGTGGACGTCTGGAACAAGGACCCCAGCCACTGGGCGGACCGAGTCCGCGTGCTGGCGGTCGAGCAGCCCAGCTGGAACGAGGTCGATCTGGCGTGGGCGATCGTCGGGGAGATGAGCGTTCGCGGCGCCGCGCTCCTGGCGCCCACCTTCGCCGCCTCGGGCGGCCGCCAGGGTCGCCTCTCGATTCAGACCGATCCGACCCTCTTCCGGTCGGCGGAGCGGATGGTGGCCCAGGCAAGACACTTCGCGACGCTGGCGCCGAACGTCATCGTGAAGTTCCCCGCCACGGCCGCGGGGATCGCCGGGATCGAGGAGGCCACCTTCCAGGGCGTGAGCATCAACGCCACCGTGAGCTTCAGCGTGGCGCAGGCAATCGCTGCCGCAGAGGCGGTCGAGCGGGGGCTTTCGCGACGCGAGGCCGCGGGGGAGCGAACCGACACGATGGGCCCGGTCATCACCCTCATGATGGGACGCTTGGAGGACTGGCTCCGCGTCCTTGCCGACCAAGGCGGCGTCATCGTCCACCCGTCGGCCCTCCCATGGTCGGGGATCGCCATCTTCAAACGAGCGTACGGCGTCTTCCGCGAGCGAGGCTTCCGCGCTCGCCTGCTGGGCGCGGCGATCCGGCACCATCTCCACTGGTCTGAGCTGATCGGTGGGGACGTGATTATCACCATGCCATCGTCATGGCAGAAGCGCTTCAACGCATCACCGGTGGAGGTTCGACCGCGGATCGATGATGCCGTTGACCCCACCTTCGTCGATGAGCTCCGCCTTCGCTTCCCGGACTTCGAGCGCGCGCTGGAGCCCAACGGCCTGCGGGTCGACGAGTTCGAAACCTTCGCTCCCTCGGTGCGCACGCTCCGCACATTCATCGCCTCGTACCACGAGCTCCTCCATCTCGTGAACGATGTCCTCCTGCCAAGCCCTCAGCTCCACCCCGGCCCAATGTGAGCCAGCCGGCGATCCACGCCGCGGCCGCGGCGAACTCGCTCTCCCCTGACGAGCTCCACCTCCGCCCGACCGCCGAGGGGCAACTGGGGGTCGATTCCGAGCGGGCGGGCTGGCGCTACCTCTCCTTCAGGGTGTTGCGCGTCAAACGGGGCGACAGCGTTTCGCTCGGAAGCGAAGCCGATGAGATCGCGGCCGTGACGCTATCGGGGGGCGTCTCGATCGATGTCGGGCGACAACGCTACGAGCTGCCTGGCCGCACATCGGTCTGGGAGGGGAAGCCATGGGCCCTTTACGTCCCGCCTGGGAGCCCGGCGACGGTCCACGCCGTGGATCCGGCGGCCATGATTGCGGTCGCCTCTGCTCCCCGGTCCGGCCGGCAAAGACCGAGTTCCGTACCAGTCCTGATCAGACCGGAGGATGTCGAGATCGAGGTGCGAGGTGCAGGCAACGCCACGCGGCAGATCAACCACATCATCACGCCCGACTTCCCCGCGGATCGCCTCGAGCTGGTCGAGGTGTATACGCCGTCGGGCAATTGGTCGAGCTGGCCACCGCACAAGCATGACGTCGACAACATGCCGGTCGAGGCGGTGTTGGAGGAGGTCTACTACTACCAATTCCGGCGGCCCGAGGCGTGGGGGATTCAGCGCCTCTACCGCCGCGATGGCACCCGCGACGCGCTCTGGCCGGTGCGTGACGGGGAGCTCGTCCTGATTACGGACGGCTACCATCCGTTCGTCGCGACCCACGGCGACGATGCCTACTACCTCAACGCTCTCGCGGGGGATCGACGCACGATGGCGTGCTCGTTCG
>DASQFY010000218.1:0-22136 GCA_035632895.1 Candidatus Dormiibacterota bacterium | reverse complement strand
CGCCGGTGGCCGGGTTTTCGTCGTGTCCGCCCCCGTCGTTCGTCCCGAGCGAGTTGTTCCCCAGGGTGGCGGGACCGATGTCGATCATCGCGCTGCCGCTGGCGTCGAGCTCGCTGCTGTAGCGAATCACCTCGAGGGCGGCCTGCTTAAAGGCGGCATCGGTGGAGGCGTCGCCGAGCCGCGGGGGAGGACCAGGGTCAATGGGCACGCCTTCTGCCGACGACGCCGGCAGCGCGAACGGCTTCACGTGACCCCAATGCGGCCCGATGAACGTCTGGACCTGGCCCGGGATCGGCAGGCCGTTCTGCGCGATCTGCTCCGCGAGGGCGAGGGGCTGCCAACGGTTGGGATCGCGCATGACCGTCCCCGGATCTGCCACGGGCAGCGGATCGTTGACCGGCTGGTACGCCGAATCGACGTAACGCTCATCCTCCAGGGAACCGTCGTCGCGCCCGTACTCGATCGCCGCCTGCGCAATGCGATTGCCGAGCGCCCCCGGCGAGTCGCCATCGGTGCTGGTGAAGTCGGTCCGGTAGCAGAGTGAAGCCATCGTGGCGTCCAGCTGTTCGGTCGCGACGTCCAGGTCGGCCACGGTTGCGTAGCGCCACAGGAGGATCCGGTAGGCGGCGAAGCTGATCGCGGCCTCGCGTGCTGCCGTCACGTCATCGGCAGTCCGCTTCTCGCTGACGAAGTAGCCATCCGCATCGGCGTCATAGGCAGCCCACGCGTCCCACATCGCGGCCGAGGTGTGGAAGAGGTTCCGGGCATGAACGGTCGGCGCCGGCACCACCTGGCGGATGAGGGCGAGCAGCTGCTCGTCCCAGACGCGGGCCACCGAATGCCCATCCATGCCCTGACGTTCGCAGTCCTGGACAACGTAGGGCCGATCGGTGCCACATCCCGGCAGGGCCAGGGCCAGGGTGAGGACGAGCGCCGCGCTCGCGCGGGGGAACGCTCGGGATGCAGGGAGCTGCGGCTCGCGGATGATGGCCTCCTCCATCGCCGGTCGGAGTCGGAGCATGATATCCGAACCTCTCGACGGGGCAAGCATCCCGAATGTGATTCAATGCCGGCCGTGACCCGTCGACGGAGCGCCTGGATCGTGGCGGCCGCCGTCGGCCTGCCGCTCGTCATCATCGGCATCGCACTCGGCTTCGGGCGGTTCGCGGGCGCGACGCCGGCCCGCGCCCTGGCGGCACCGCATTTCGTCGAGGAGGCGGCAGCTGCCGGGATCGACCACCGCTACGACGGTGAGTTCATGTTCTTCGTGGGTGGCGGGGTGGCCGTCTTCGATTGCGACGGCGACGGGCGCCAGGACGTCTTCCTCGCCGGCGGCTCGCGACCGGCCGCCCTCTACCGCAACGATAGCCCCCAGGGCGCAGAGCTCCGCTTCTCGGCGCTCCCCGATCCGGCAACCGACCTCACCGACGTGACGGGTGCCTACCCGCTCGACGTCGATGGGGACGCCATCCCAGACCTGGCGGTCCTGCGCGTTGGTGAGAACGTCCTCCTGCGAGGCACCGGGGACTGCCGCTTCGAGCGAGCGAACGAGCGGTGGGGCTACGACGACGGCACTTCCTGGACGGCAGCGTTCAGCGCCAAGTGGGAGGGGTCCGCAGCACTCCCCACCATGGCCTTCGGGAACTACCTCAAGGTGGACTCGGTCGTGGAGCGGACCTACGTGTGCGACGACAGCGAGCTCCTCCGTCCCGCGGCATCCGGAGCCGGGTATGCGCCGCCGATCCCGCTCTCACCCGGTTATTGCACCCTCTCGATCCTCTTCAGCGACTGGGACCGCTCCGGCCGGCGCGACCTTCGGATGTCGAACGATCGGCACTACTATCGCAACGGTGAGGAGCAGCTTTGGCGCGTGGTTGCCGGTGAGACTCCACGCCTATGGACCCACGACGAGGGATGGCAGACGACGCGGGTCTGGGGCATGGGGATCGCCAGCCAGGACCTGACCGGCGACGGGTACCCAGAGGTCTACCTCACCAGCCAGGGCGACAACAAGCTTGAGGCGCTGGAGGGCGACACCACCCAGCCACGCTACGAGAACATCGCCCTTCTTCGGGGAGCCACCGCCCACCGTCCGTACCAGGGCGACACCACCCAGCGATCGACCGGGTGGCACGCGGAGTTCCAGGACGCCAACAACGACGGCTACATGGACCTGTTTGTAGCCAAGGGCAACGTGGAGGCGATGACCGAATATGCGGCCCGCGACCCGAGCAACCTGCTGATCGGGCAGGCCGACGGCACCTTCGTCGAGGGCGCACCCGCGGCCGGCATCGTCAGCTTCGCTCGCGCGCGCGGGGCCGCGCTCGCCGACTTCAACCTGGATGGGCTGCTCGACATCATCGTGGTGAACCGGCGCGAGAAGGTGTCGCTGTGGCGCAACGTCGGGTCCGGCACCGCGGAGGCTCCCGAGCCGATGGGCAACTGGACCGCGATCCGACTGGAGGAGAGCGGCGCGAACCGCGACGCCATCGGCGCGTGGGTCGAGGTCCAGGCGGCGGAGCGCAAGATCGTCCGCGAGGTCACGGTGGGCGGTGGGCACGCGGGTGGCCAGCTGGGCTGGATCCACTTCGGGCTCGGCGAGGCCGACCGCGCGTCGATCACGGTGCACTGGCCGGACGGCGAGGTGGGGCCGGCCATCGAGGTCGAGGCGAACGGGTTTGCCGTCATCGAGCGCGGCGTCACGGAGGCTCGTTCATGGCAACCCAGGCCCTGAGGAAGGCGCGCCTGACCGGCGTGACCCTCCCTGACTTCGGGATGCCGGATGCGATGCCGGAGCTGCCACCCGCGCTCTACGGCAAGCGGCTGGAGCGGCTTCGAGCGCGGGCCGATGCGCGCGGCTACGACCGGCTGGTGGTGTATGCCGACCGGGAGCACAGCGCCAACCTTGGCTACCTGAGCGGCTTCGACCCGCGCTTCGAGGAGGCGCTGCTGGTCGTGAGCCCAACCGGCCACCCGGCCATCCTGGTCGGCAACGAATGCTTCGGCATGGCCGGCGCCGCCCCGCTTCCGATGCGCCGGCACCTCCACCAGGACCTCAGCCTGCCCAGCCAGCCGCGAGATCGCTCGCGCCCACTGGCAGCGATTCTCGCCGAGGAGGGGATCGGGCCAGGCAGTCGGGTGGGGGTCGTCGGTTGGAAGACGTATGCCGGCCGCGAGACGATGGATGCGCCCGCCTACCTCATCGACGAGCTGCGTCGCGTCACGGGCGCAACCGGGTCGGTCGAGAACGCGACCGACCTCCTGATCGACGCCGCCGACGGCCTGCGCGTCGTGAACGAGGTCGAGCAGCTGGCCGCCATGGAGTGGGCCGCCTGCCAGACCTCCAATGGTGTGCGTCAGCTCATCTTCGGCCTGCGACCCGGCCTGACCGAGCGCGAGGCGGTGGCGCTGCTCGGCTGGAACGGCTGGCCCCTCTCCTGCCACCTGATGCTCACCGCCGGGCCGCGTGCCGCGCTCGGGCTCCTCAGCCCGGGCGACCGGGACATCCAGCGTCAGGACCCGTTCACCGTCGCCTTCGGCATCTGGGGGGCGCTCAACTGCCGTGCCGGCTTCGTGATCGAAGGCCCGGGCGAGATGCCGGTCGCCATCGGCGACTACGTCGAGCGCCTTGTCGCACCCTACTTCACGGCCGTGGCCGAGTGGTATGCCGCGCTCCACATCGGCCAGACCGGAGGTGCGCTGCACGAGATCATCGATCGCCATCTGGGCGATCCGTTCTTCGGCATCTTCCTGAACCCCGGCCACCAGATCCACCTCGACGAGTGGGTGAACTCGCCGATCTCGCCTGGATCGGAGATCGAGCTGCGCTCAGGCATGGCCCTTCAGGTGGACATCATCCCGGCCACAGGGACCGACTACTTCACGACGAACATCGAGGACGGCGTGGCGCTCGCCGACGGGTCGCTGCGGGAGGCCCTGGCCGAGCGCTACCCGGCCGCCTGGGGCCGGACCCAGGCGAGGCGCCAGTTCATGAGCGACGCGCTCGGCATCGACCTGCATCCCGACGTGCTTCCGTTCTCGAACATCCCCGCCTATCTGCCACCCTTCCTGCTGCGGCCGGATCGGGCGATGACCATGGCGATCTAGCCCTGCCACATCCGATGGAGGAGGTGCGGCTCGGCGACGACACGATCGAGGTGGTGATCCTGCCCGAGGTCGGTGCCCGGCTCCACCGCCTGCGCGTTGCCGGCCACGACCTGCTCCGGACGCCCGCCGATCCATCCGACCACCTGCGCGACCCGTTCCTGTGGGGCGCCTACGTCATGGCCCCGTGGTGCAACCGGATCGAAGTGGGCACCGTCCGCGCAGGGTCGCGACGCGTGGCGCTCGACGCCAACTTTCCCGATGGGTCGGCCATCCATGGCCAGGTCTACGCGAGGCCATGGCAGCGACGCGGGGAGGGCGGGTTCCTGATCCGTGCCGGTGGCGACGGTTGGCCATGGGAATACGAGGTCGGCCTTCGGATCGAGATCGTCGATCGGTCACTCCGGATCGAGCAGACGCTGACCAACCTCGCCGAGGATCCAATGCCGGCCGGAATCGGACTCCATCCATGGTTTTGCCGTCCGCTGCTCGTCGCCATCCGTGGCGAGGTCGTCCACCGGGTCAACGCCGCCAGCCAACCGCAGCCGGAGCAGGTGAGCGGATCGTTCGACCTGCGCCAGATGGGCGAGATGGCGGCGGACCTGGATGCCACCTGGGCGCGCCTGGCCGATCCGCCCGTTGAGCTGCGTTGGCCGACCATCGGCCTGGGGGCCACCATGAGGATCACCGCTCCAGAACCTCATGTCGTCGCCGCCAGCCCCAGCGGGCTCGATGCCATCGCCCTCGAACCGCAGACGCACGCCCCGCAGGGCCTGCGCCGGATGCTCAATGGCGAGCCGGGCGGGTTGGCGCTGCTCCAGCCCGGTGCCACGCTCAGCCTGACCGTGGCGATGACCTTCGCCTGACCGTCTGGGTCCGCTCGGCCGACGTGCGGCACCGGGTCGATCGTCCTACGCCAACCCCTGACTCAGCGGTCCCTTGGTCATGCCACGCGCCGGGACCACCGCCCTACAGACCGATCCTCCGCCTCCTCGTAAGGTCGACGTTCACTGCTGCATCGGCCAGGGGAGTACCAGCTGTATTGATCGCCACCGTTCCGCGCCCCCGCCCACGACGAGTCGTCGCCCGATCCGTAGGGCTTGCCGCCACCGCGCTCCTGGCTGCCGCCCTCCTCGCCTGGACCCCGCAGCCGGCCACCGGCTGGAACCAGGGAGCTGCCGAGGGCACGCTCTGGCAGCTGATGAACGGTGCGCGCGTCAACAACGGCCTGCGTGCGGTCCAACAGCACGGCACGCTCGTCAGCCTGGCCCGATGGCGCAGCAAGGACATGCTCGACCGCAACTACTTCGATCACGTCATCCTGGGCACCGGCTACCAGGTCTACCACTGGTACGACACCAACGGGCTCAACTACTCGTGGGGCGGCGAGAACATCGGCTGGAACAACGGCGTGCCGGATGCCGATTCGCCGGTCAGCATCCACGAGGGATTCATGGCCTCGTCGGGGCATCGCGCGATCATCCTGACCCCGGGCTACACGCACGGCGGCATCGGCGCCTACGCCAGGGACAACATCACCTTCCTCGGTAAGCAGCGCAGCCCTCGGATGTACACCGAGCTGTTCATGACGGCGGCCTCGTCGGGACCGCCTCCCCCTCCACCGCCACCCGGCGGCGGCGGTGGTGGCGGTGGTGGTGGCGGTGGTGGCGGCGGTGGTGGCGGCGGTGGCTCCGCACCGGCGGCCGCGCCAGCTGCTCCAACCGCAAAGGCCTTCAAGGTGGATGCGCCCACTGCCCCCCGGCCGTCCCGGCCGTTCGACGGATCCACGGTAGTCGCCGTGGCCACCGACGCACCAGCCGCCGCACTCGTTCGCGCCCTGACATGGGATCAGCCGCACGTTCTGTCGAACGGTGCCGGGCCGGTGCAGGTCGCCAGCGGGCTGCGCATCGATGCGCCGGCTGCAGCGCAGCAGGGGCTGTTCGAGACGGTCCTCGGCTCGCTCCTGGGCTTCTTCATCTGAGGCCTGTCGGGCGCGCCCACGATCAGTCCTGAGCGCCGAGCCGCTCGGCTAGACTGCCCGCCATGCCCGTGATCCTCGAGGCGCGTGACCTCGTCAAGCGCTACCCGCTGCTTGGCGGATCGGTCGAGGCCCTGCGGAGCGTCTCCCTGTCGGTCGCGAGCGGCGAGTTCGTGGCGATCATGGGTGCATCCGGCTCGGGCAAGTCGACGATGCTTCACCTGCTCGGTGGCCTTGACCGCCCGACGAGCGGTGACGTGGTGATCGATGGGGTCAACATCAGCCAGCTTGATGACGAGCAGGCGACCCTCACTCGCCGTCAGAAGACCGGCTTCGTCTTCCAGTTCTTCAACCTCATCCCGTTGCTGAACGTCGCCGAGAACGTGGCGTTGCCATTCCTCATCGCGGGCGAGGCGCTTGCCGACCGGCGCGAGCGCGTCAACGACCTGCTCGACCTGGTGGGCCTTGCCGACAAGGCCGCGCACCGGACCGATCAGCTCTCGGCCGGTGAGCAGCAGCGCGTGGCGCTGGCCCGCGCCCTTGCCATCGAGCCGGCAATCGTGCTGGCCGATGAGCCGACCGGCAATTTGGACTACACCACCGGGACGGAGATCCTGGACCTGCTGTGGGACTCCTGCGACCGCCTGGGACAGACGATCGTGCTGGTCACGCATGACGCCCGGGCGGCGGCCTATGCCGACCGGGTGCTCGTCGTGCGCGACGGGACGATCCGCGACGAGATCCAGCTCGGCCGGCGCAGCGACCACGAGGCAAGCCAGCTGATCGCGCGACTGGCCGCGCTGGGGCTCTAGGCCGATGCGGTTGCGCGCGCTCGCCTGGCGTGGGCTGGCGGCGCGACCACTGCGCACGGCGCTCACGGCGGCCGGCGTAGCGCTCGGCGTAGCGATCGTCACGGCGAGTCTCATCGCCAGCCAGGCGGCGACCGAGGCCGTCCGCCGAGCGGCGGATGAGCTTTACGGATCTGCCGAGCTGCGGGTCCGGGCCTTCAACGAGGAAGGCTTCACGCCGCGAACGATCACCGCCCTGCGGCAGGTCCCCGGCGTGCTGAACGCCGCCGCCGTTTCCGAGCGGCGCGGCATGACCTTCCATACGCCGGCGGGCCCCGACGAGAAGGTCGTGACCGTGAGCATCGTGCTCGGTGTCGACCCGGCCGACGAGGAGCGCATCCGCTCGTACAACCTCGTGGCCGGCAGCTTCCTGGACTCAGGCGAGCCCGAGGGGATGCTCGTCAACGCAGCCTGGGCCCAGGCCAACGGCCTCGAACTTGGTGACGAGCTCAGGCTCGACGGCAAACGCGACGAGGTGCCGGGCAACCGCGTCGTCGGCCTGCTCGGCGACACCGGCTTTGGAGCCCTTGCCTCCGGCTCGGTGGCGGTCCTGCAGCGCGACTTCCTGGCAGGAGCCTTCCTGATCCCGGCGCCGGTCCGCTACGTCGACCTCCAGGTCGCCGAAGGGCGGGCGCCCGATGTGGAGGTTGGGTTGGACGGAGTGCTGACGGAGCCGTTCGTGGTGGAGACGGTGGCCGACGCCGAGCTGCAGTTCGCGCGCGCCCAGGCCGGGTTCTCCGGCTTGGCCTTCCTGTTCGGACTCGTCGCGCTGGCGGTGGGTGCCTTCCTGGTGGCCAACACGATGGCGATGACGCTCACCGAACGAACGCGAGAGATCGGCCTTCTCCGCGCGGCGGGTACCACGTCGCGCCAGGTGCTCGAACTCTTCGCCCGGCAGGGCGCGATGCTGGCGTTGATCGGTGGCGTGCCGGGGTTGCTGCTCGGCGTCGGCGCTGCCGGGCTGGTCATCAGCTACCTGCGTTCCACGCGCGCCCTGCTGGTGGACGGCGTTCCATTCCACCCTGGCGCGCTGGCGCTCGCCTTTCTGCTCGGCGCCGGCGTCACCTTGGTCGGCACCGCGCTGCCCGCCCTCGCGGCCGCGCGCATCTCGCCGCTCGAGGCGCTGCGACCATCCAGTCAGCCGGCGCGCACGCTCGGTGCGCGGCTGCCCTGGCTGATCGGCCTGGTGCTGCTGACGGTGGTCGTCGGCTTTCTCGCGTACCCGCTCGACCGCGGCAATGCGTCGCCGAGCGGCCTGCTGCTGGTCGTGGGCTTGCTCCTGGCCGGCACGGTGTTGGTGGCGTTTGCCCTACAGCCGCTGGCCGCGCTGGTGGGCCGGCCATTCGAGTGGTTCTTTGGCGCCGAAGGGCTGCTCGGCGGCGCCAACCTGGCGCGGGACCGGGTGCGGACTGGCCTGACCGTCGGCGCCTTGGTGATCGGGCTGGCCTCGGTGGTTGCCCTCAGTGCCATCTCCGGCAGCGCGCGAGCAACGGCGGACCGATGGGTCAGCTCCATCCTGCCCGGCGGCTACGCCATCCGCCTGGGAACGCCCGACGACATCGAGCTGGTACGTCCGACGTTCGAGGGGATCGCCGGCGTCGCCACTGCCACGCCGATCGTCGAGCTCCCGGCCGTCGCGGTTGACGATGACGGCCAGCGCGAGGTGTCGATCGCCGGCATCGACCCCACGGTCTTCCAGGACACCGGCTCCCTGATCATGGTTTCCGGCCGGCGTACCAGCGCCTTCCAGGCGCTTCGCGACGGTGGCGCCGTCCTGCTGCCGGAGCCGGTGGCGCGCCGGGACGGATTGTCGGTGGGGGACACCATGCACCTGGCGCGGCCGGGCGCGGAGCCCCAGCCCTTCACCGTGGCCGGCGTGGTCGCCTACTCACTGCCGACCCGGTCCGCGGATGGCGCGCTGCTCATCAGCCTCTCCGACGCCCGCGACCGGTTCGGCGCGACCCAGGCCGGGCTGTGGGCGCTCGTCCCGCAGGCCGCGATCGGTCCCGAAGCGTTCCGGACCGCGGTCGGCGAGACGGCGCAGCGGATGGCTGCCATCCCGCTGACCGCGGCCGACCTGGCCGAGGAGCTGGGGCGGTCGCTGGATCGGCTCATCGGCCTCTTCGATGTCCTGGCCCTGCTGGCAGTCGGGATCGCCTCACTCGGCATCGTGAACACCCTTGCCGTCGGTGTCGTGGAGCGGGCGCGCGAGATCGCCATCCTGCGCTCGCACGGCATGACGGTCGGGCAGGTGCAGGCGATGGTCGTGTCCGAGGCCGCCATCATGGGTGCCGTCGGTGGCCTGGCGGCGGTGGCGACCGGGCTGCTGATCGCCTGGGTCACGGTCATGTACGGTGCGCCGGGCGACTTCTCGGCCGGCCTCGCGATCCCGTGGGCGCTCCTGGCGGCCGTGGTGCTGCTGGGGATCGGGGTGGCCTCGGCGGCCGGCATCTATCCCGCCCGGGTCGCCGCCAGAACCTCCATCACCGGCACGCTGAAGCACTTCGAATGAGCACCTTCTGGGAGGCCGGAGCGGGCCGTGCCTTCGTGGGGCGGCTGGCGCACGGCAGCGACCTGGTGGAGGAGATCGAGCGCTTCTGCGCCGAGCGCGACGTCCGCGCCGCGTGGGTGAGCGTCATCGGTGCCGTCCGGCGTGCGTCGTTCGCGTACTACGAGCAGGCGGAGGCCCGATACGTCCCGCTGTCGAACGAGACGCATCACGAGATCACCGGCTTCGTTGGCAACATCTCGATCCGCGACGGCAAGCCGTTCCTGCATGCGCATGCGACCTTCTGCGACATCGCCGGTTCGGCCGTCGGCGGCCACCTGTTGCGCGGCTGCGAGATCTTCGCCGGCGAGGTCACGATCCGCGAGATGGTCGGGGTGGAGCTGGAGCGGACACCTGACGAGGTCACCGGTCTGGCCCTCTGGTAGGACCGATGCCTCCGCCGCGGCCCTGCGGCCGCGGCCATCGGTCCGGGGTGGGATGTCCAAAGGAACCAGTGCGGTGAGCGCCTGCCGCGAGCCACGATGGCGACCTGCCGCCGGTTTTCTCCTCACCGGCGGCAACCAACTACCACGGGAGGGCGACCTATGCGATCCATCCTGTCGCTGCTGGGTGGGATCTCGATCTCCGCCGCGGGCCTGCTGGTGGTCGTCCGCTCGGCCTACGACCTGGCCGGCGTGCTGCTCATCGCCGCCGGCGTGCTCGTCTCCATGCTCGCGATGCGAGTGCTCGTGGCCCAGCCCCGGACGGAGGAACGGCCCACGATCAGCGGCCGCCGAACCACCTAGGGTTCGCCGTGAGCGCCCACAGGGCATACAGATAAGCGGCCACGACCGGCACGAAGACCATGGTGGCTCCTCCCGATTCCGGGCTCCCCAGTCGCAGGGCGCCGGCCCCAGCCAGCGTCGCCCCAATCGCTGCCAGGATGATGCCGGCCACGCGGGCCCAGGTCGCGCCGTGCAGCATGCCGATGCCAGTCACCGTCTGCCCGATCCCGTAGGCCACCGCCGCAACGCCGACGAGTGACGCCAGGGCGCTGAGCCCAGCCGGCGCGAGATCAGCCCACGACGGCAGGCTGTCGGGATTCGCGTACAGGACGGCGATGACGGCCAGACTCACGCCGACCAGCGCCGCGAAGGCGCCCGCGGCGATCAGGATGCCGGCGCCGATGGTGACGTGCGCCGGTCGCCCCGGATCTGAGGCGATGTCCGCTCCGATCGCCTCGGAGTGCATCTGCTCGTCCATGCCAATCGGAGTGTAGCCCGGCGTCCGTTCCAGGACCGCTCGAAGCGGCTCCGTCGCGCTTTCAACCGCTGCGGGCTGAAAGGACTGCCGCGGGGTAGGATGGTCGGAGACTTTGCGCCCGTAGCTCAGCGGACAGAGCGGGTGGCTTCGGACCATCAGGTCGCGGGTTCGATTCCTGCCGGGCGCGCCATCCATCAGACCACGAGCACGCTGCGGGCCACGCGTGCCGCATCATGCGCGACGACATGCATGCCGGCCTGCAGCAGCTCCGCACCCGCGTTTCCGAGCCCGAGTTCGTGGTTGGGCTGCTGCTCACCCTCCTGGCCTTCGCGGTCTACGGGCTCACCGGCCCGATGGGGTCGGGCAGCGACTCGTTCGTCCCGCTTGCCGACGCGTTCGTCCATGGCCGTCTCTCGATCCCGATCGACCGCCCCTGGCTCGAGCTGATCCCGCTGCCCGACGGCAGCCAGTACTCGCCCTTCCCGCCGGTGCCGGCGGCGATCCTGGTCCCCATCGTGGCGCTGATGGGGGAGCGGTCGTGGGCCGACGAGCTGTCGTCCAACCTGACCTGTGCCACGCTCGGCGCCGCAAACGTGGCGCTCGTCTACTGGCTCCTCGCCCGCATCGGCGTGGCGCCCTCGCCCCGCCAGATCCTGACTATCGGCTTCGCCTTCACCACCCACTGGTGGGTGGCCGGCATGGCCGGGACGCACCTCTACGCGCAGGTCGTCGCGGTCTTCTTCCTGCTGCTGGCGCTGCACCTCGGGATCGGGCGCCGATGGCCTGCCCTGGCCGGCCTGTGCCTGGGCCTGGCCGCCGGTTCGCGGCTGCCGGTCGGCTTCTCGCTGCCCCTCTTCCTGGCCCTCTTTGGTGACCGATGGCGCCCGACCCGCGCCCAGGTCTGGCTGCTTGCCGGACTCGCCGTCCCCGCGCTCCTGGTTGCGTGGTACAACGTCGCGCGCTTCGGATCGCCGTTCGACTTCGGGTATGCCCACATCCCGTCTGGCGAGAACGGGATCGTGACCGATGAGCCGTGGTTCCGCCACGGGCTCATCTCGCCGCTCTACATCCCGCGCCACCTGTACGCCATCTTCCTGCAGAGCTTCGACTGGGTGGACGCCTTCCCGTTCCTGCGCCCTAACACGACGGGCCTTTCGCTGACGCTGTCCGCACCGTTCCTGTTCTGGGCGGTGCGGGCGCGCGGCGCGCTGGTCCCGGTGGCGTGGCTGAGCGTCATCCTGGTCTTGCTGCCCGACCTGATGCACGGCTCGTGGGGCTTCGCCCAGTTCGGCTATCGCTTCGTGCTCGACGTGGTGCCGATCCTGATCCTGCTCCTAGGCTGGGCGTACCGGGAGCGTGCCTCGTGGGGACTGGTAGCCGCCGTGGGGCTCGGGGTTGCGGTCCACGCCTACGGCATCTTCGCCATCAACGTATTGGGCTTCGTCAACTGAGCTGCCGCGGCTGACAGCCTCCCTCGTCACTCCTCGGTGAGGTGGTAGGGCACATCCGCCACGATCGTGTTGGGGCGACCGAAGAGCCGAAGCTTCAACCTCAGGCTGGTCTGGTTGTGGAGCAGGTTCTCCCACCAGTGGCGCGGCACCACTTCCGAGAGGACGACTAGCACCGGCCGTCCCGGGTCCTGCGCCTGGAGTGCGTCGAGGTAGCGCAGCAGCGGGCCGATCAGCGCGCGGTACGGTGACTCCACCACCACCAGCTCGGTGGTGCCCGCCCACTCGGGCCAGCGTTCGCGCAGCTCGGCCGCCGAGTCGGGATCGTTGGTGATGTGGACAGCGGTGGCGTTCGGACTGATTGAATTGGCGAATGCGATTGCCTGTCGGGCGGGGCGATCCAACCGCGCGATCGGGACGATCACGATCGGCTCGGCGGCCACCTCCTTGCCCTCGGGGATCTGGTCGAGGTTGAGCCGACGTTCGAGCGACCGGTAGTGGTGCCGAATTCCCCACAGGATGGCCATCAGGAGTGGCACCAGCACGATGACGAGCCAGGAGCCCTGGAAGAAGTTGCTCGTACCGACGACGAGCATGACGACACCGGTCGTCAGCGCGCCGAGGCCGTTGATGACCAGGCCCGATCGCCAGCCCTGTTCGCGCCGGCGGTACCAACGCACAAGCATGCCGCTCTGCGAGAGCGTGAAGGCGACGAAGACGCCCAACGTGTAGAGCGGGATCAGGCCGCTGACACTGGCCCTGAAGCCGATCATCAGCGCGACCGCCATGGCGGATAGCGCCAGGATGCCGGTCGTAAAGGCCAGGCGCTCACCCCGGAAGGCGAACTGGCGCGGCAGGAAGCCGTCACGAGCGAGGAAGGAAGACAGGCGCGGGAAGTCGGCGAAGCTCGTGTTGGCGGCGAGAACCAGGAGGAGGGCGGTGGCGACCTGCGCCAGGATCAGGATCGGACCGCTGCCCACGATGTGCCGAACGAGGAGGCTCAGGACCGTCTGCTTTTCGTCGGGGTCGGGCATGATCCCTGAGGTCGCGGCCAGGTAGGCGATCCCCAGGAACAGGACTCCGAAGATGATTGCCGCCCAGGTGAGCGTGGTTCGAGCATTTCTCCACTCCGGCGGCTTGAAGGCGGGTACGCCGTCGGAGATGGCCTCCACCCCGGTGAGCGCCACGGCGCCCTGCGAGAAGGCGCGCAGGATGAGAAACAGGCCCAGCACCTGGCCGCCCTCTTCCAACCGCTCCTCCCAGCCGGCGGGCGCCACGAACGGCGGCAGCCCACCTCCCGGGAACGCCTGCCACAGGCCCACTCCGATGATGCCGAGCATCACGACGATGTAGAGGTAGGTGGGCGCCATGAAGATCGAACCGGACTCGCGGATGCCGCGCAGGTTGCCGAGGGTCAGCAGGGCGACCATGATCACGCCGATCCAGACCCGATGGGGGAAGATCTCGGGAATGATCGATGTCATGGCCGCCACGCCGGCAGAGACTGAGACGGCGACTGTCACGACGTACCCGATCAGCAGCGCCGAGGCGGCAAGGACCCCGGCACGATCACCGAGGTTGTCGCTGGCCACGATGTAGCTGCTGGCGCCGGCCGGGTAGGCCTTGATCGTCTGGCGATAGGACATCGTGACGATGGCGAGCATGGCGATGATGAGCGCCGCCAACGGGACGGTGAGGGAGAGGGCACCGGCACCCGCGAACGCCAGCACGCGCATGATCTCCTCGGGGCCATAGGCGCTGGAGCTGATGTTGTCGCTGCTGAAGACAGCCAGCGCCTTGACCTTGGTGAGGCGCTCGTGCTCCTCGTGCTCGCTCGAGATCGGGCGACCAATCAGGAAGGTGCGCAGCGCCCGTAGGGAGCTGGTCCAGCCGGTCCGTCCCAGCACGGTTCGCTCGGAGGCGATCAGCTGCCCTTCGTCGCCGCGTTCGAACTCGTCCTCGAAGGGCCGCACGATGCGGACGTAGGCGTCGCCGGGTCGCGCGCCGCGCCGCCGCTCCCGGACCTCGAGATGCGGATCGACTTTGCGCGGCCTGGGGCTGGAGCGGTCGGGCGGTCGGTTTGTCATCGGCCGGTATTGAACCACCGATGGGCATGCGCGTGCCCCCGGAGCGCCGCCCTGGCGCCGCGGTGTATTACGGTCCGTCGCGCGCGGGCAGCACGGCCTGGTCCGGCAGGCCCCGCAGCCGCAGGACGGGTGATCCGACGAGCCAGAGCACTCCCGCGACGCCTGCAACGGTAACCACGAGCAGCGTCTCCCGAACGCCAATCACCCCGCCAAGGACGCCGCCCATGATCGCGCCGACTGGCCGGATCCCGTAGTTGATGAAGCGGAATGCGCCGCCTGCGCTTGCCCGGATCCTGTCGGGGACGCGGGCGGTGATGATGGCGCCCGCGTTGATGTCCAGGATCTGGACGCCGAGCCCGGCGACGAACTCGGTCGCGAAGAGCATGGCAAGCACAGCCAGTGGCGGGCCGTCCACGATCGGTATAAGGACGAGCGGCAGGGGGAAGATGAGGCAGCCGAGCGCGTACGCCGGCCCGAGGCCAAACCGCCGGCCGATGGCAGGCGCCGTCAATGCCCCGATCAGCCCGCCGACGGCGCCAGCGCCGAGGGCCGCCCCGAGCAGACCTGGGCTCACACCCAGATGGGTGGTCACGTAGAGAATGAAGAGCGCCGCGAAGGCGAAGTTGAACAGGTTGATCCAGGCGACCGCAAGCAGCGTGGGGCGCATGATGGGGTCGCGGAATGTAAACGACAGTCCTGCCGAGAGGCGGGTCCGGATCGATTCCGTGATGGCCCCCAGCGGCGGCTCCGCCGCCCGGATCTTGGCGAGGAAGGCCGCGGAGGCCAGAAAGGAGATGGCGTCCGACGCGAGCGCGAGGGGCGCGCTCAGAACTTGGACGAGAAGGCCGGCTATCGGCGGGCCTCCGACGTAGGCAAGCGAGCGGCTTCCGGAGAAGAGGGCGTTCGCCTCGACGTAGTCGTCTCGGCGGGTGACCGCCACGAGCTGGGTGCTCCACGACAGATCGAAGATCACTGCGAGCGAGCCCGAAAGGAACCCGACGACGTAGAGCTGCGCCATCGTCAGTCCGCCCAGGACGTAAGCCGACGGGACGCTGGCGATGAGAATCGCCCGTCCGATGTCGGCGGCGATCATCAGGCGACGCCGATTCCGCACGCGGTCGAGCCAGACGCCGGCCGGGAGCGAGAACAGCAGGTGGGGCAGGAGCCCGGCGGCCGTCAGCGTCCCCATCTCCGTCGCCTGGGCCCCCAGCAAGAGGACCGCCATCAGCGGGATGGCCAGGAGCGTGATCTGGTCTCCGAAGACGGATATCGTCTGGCCTATCCAGAAGCGGCGGAAGTCAAGCTGACGGAGAGTGCCGGGCACGAAGCGCCCGAGGCCGGTGAGCCTACCGCCCATCACTCGAGCGTGATCAGGACGCCGTCGCCGTTCTCGTCCTCCGTGTCGACGATCGGGCCCTGCGTGTCGCTTTCGGTCGCCTGCTCGATCAGCGCGGCATAGCCCTCCGGCATGCCGGGTACCATGCGCGCCGCCATGGCAGCGAACGTCAACGGCACGCGGACGTCGACCACTCGGCGGCCACGCTCCTTGACCTGGATGCGGACCCGACGTCGCCGGGCATCGCCGGAGGGTGTCCCCGCGCCGCTGGCGCGCGGACCCCGACCGCCCTGGTCAGGTTGGCCAGAGTCCCGGCCCGCGTCGCGGGGTCTGGGCCCGGTCAGCGCCTCGATGATCGGCGCTGCCTCGTCGGGGGAGAGCTTGCCTTCCGCCACGAGGCGCAGGACGGTCGCCAGCTCGTCACGCATCAGTGCCGCCTCCCAGGCGACGAGTCGCTTCGTCGACGTCGATCTCGCCCGCCTCCAGCGCCCGCAGGACTGCCAGCTGCTCCTCGGCCGTCGGCGCCGGAACAACGGATGGCGCAGGCGCCGGGTCGGTCCCAGCTGCGGCCGGCGGGGGAGCGGCGCTTGCCTCGAGGCGCCGCGGGCGTCGGATGTCGAGGTCGCCGGACATCGAGCTGAAGGAGAACACGGGCCCGCCGCCGCCGACCACCACCCGTCGCCGGTCGCGCTGACCCTCGATCCGATGGTCGAGGTCGCTGCGGATGTCGGTCGACAGGCCGCGCACCTCGAACGAGGCGCCGCCCAGCAGGCCTACCGTCAAGTCGCCGCTCACGGTGTCGACGCGAAACTCGCCGTTGCCGAGCGCGCCCTCGATCTCCAGATCACCGGAGACGGAGTTGGCGCGAAGGCCGTCGAGCCGGGGAGCGATGACGCTCAGGTCGCCCGAAACGGCTTCGGCGCGAACCTCGATCGCCTCGCCGGCGCGGACCGTTGCGTCGCCCGAGACGGTGTTGACGCGCACCGAGCCGCCGAGATCGGTCAGGAACACGTCCCCCGAAACGGTGGCGTAGTGCTGGTCGCCGCGGATGCCCTCGGCCTGAACGTCGGCGGAGACCCCCTCGATCCGAAGCTCGGCCAAGTGTGGTACCTGCGCCTCCACGCTCAGGTTGACGTGACCGCGGTCTCCGAGCAGTCGCGAGATTGCCGAGCCGATGGTCGACGTGCCATTCCGCTCCTCGACCACGAGCTGGCTGGCGCCGGCCTCGACTCGCAGCTTGACCTCCTCGAAGATCCGGTCCGCCTCCTCGTCGGAGGATGCGCGAATCTCGAACGTGGCGCGAATAGTCGCCTCGTCTCCGGCCCGCCCCTTGAGCTGCACATCGCCGGCGGTGACCGTCAGGACGAGGCGGCCAATATCGCCGATGCGATGGGCGATCGACTGGGTGCGCACAAAGGTGGCCACCGCTCAGGCTCCCCCCAGCTCACGCAGCGCGGCGGCGGCCTCGTCGGCGTCGATCTCGCGCCTGGCGAGGCGCTCCAGAATCGCGCGACGATCGGCGGCGTCATCGGTCTCAGGGGCAGGCTCGTCGAATGGCTCTGCGTCGATCGGCTCGGCATCGCCATCGGCCAGTCCAAGTGCGCGTACGAGAGCGTCGACCCGTCCACGCACGGTGGGGTATGAGATGCCCAGCTCGCGCTCCATCTCCTTCAGGTTGCCGCGCGAGCGGAGGAAGCTCTCGAGAAGCGAGAGCTGCTCGCGGCTCAGCCGCCCGAAGCGACCGACGCCGAACTCGCCTTCCAGCGCGGTGCCGCAGCTCCGGCAGTGGAGGCGCGTGATGAGCAGCTCGCCCTCACACACCGGGCAGGTGGAGATGACGTCGCGCGCCATGACTAGCGGCGCCCCACGTCGCGCGCCACGGGGCGCTCCTGCCCGATCCGGAAAACGCGCTTGACGCCCCGGTTCTGGGCCCAGGCCTGATCCCGTGTCGGCCGGTTTCGGTCCTCGGCTGCCATGATCGCGTAGTGTAGTCGGTAGTCCAACATTGCCAGCAGCTCCTTCAGCTATGAGAACGCCATCTGCGGATCTTGTAGGTGATGACGTCAGACTAGAGGCTTTGGATCCGGTTGTCAATATGGAAGTACGAGATTGGTAAGCCAGATTGCGTAAATCGCAAGACGGATGCGAATCGGGAATCTGCGTTGATCGGTGGCACCAAGCCTTCGGGTTCCGTTAATATCCGCAGCGACCGATGCAGCCTCGCCTCTTCCCCTACGCTCCCGAGCGAGACGTCTACCGTCTGCTTGAAGTCGAGCCGTCCGCCGAGCCGGAAGAGATCGTCGCCGCCATCCGCCGCCTGGCGCGGACCTTCCACCCCGACCGCAATGATTCGCCGCGCGCCACTGAGGAGATGCAGGTCGTCTACGCAGTGCGGAACCTGCTCATCGACCCGCAATCACGAGCCAGATACGACCATGCGAGGCACCGCTTCCTGGCTGAGGGTGCCGCCCTGCGCAGTCGGTCCACCGCCGGGAGCCCACGCGGCGGAGTGAAGCTGCGGGGGCGTATCACGCGAGGTCGACCAATTGCGTCGCGGATCGCCGTGACCGGGCGCACGATGCTGGCGGTCTTCCGCGCCATCCTGGACGCCTTCGCCCCGGCTCGCGGCCGCCTGCTGACCACGAATGCCGACGCCGTCCCGCAGCCCCCGCCCGAGGTCAAGGCCGCCTCTGTGGCAGCGCCCGCGCCGCAGCCGGTGGCCACCGAACCCGTCGCGCCACCGCCGGTGGCCATGCCGGCAGTCTCGTGGGAGGCAGACGGCGAGGTCGTGCTCGACCCGCAGCCGGCGGCGGGCGAGGCCGCCCCGATGCCGGTGCCGGCGTCGGCCGTGGCGTGGGATTTGGATGGCGAGGTCGTGCTCGAGCCGGTGCCGATCGCGCTGCCGCCGATGATGCCGCTGCCGATTCGGCCCTTGACCGAGGCGATACCCGTCGGCGAGCCGCGCAAGGAGCTCGTGGCGGCCGGGCGCCGGACGGTGCTGCCCCATCGTTCGAACGGGGCCGAGGTCACCGGATCGTTCTGGGAGACTTCGGCACGCGCGGTCGCCGCCGCGCCCAGCGAAATCGCCGTGCAGGAATGCGCCAAATGCGGGCTCGTGCTGTCGGCATCCGCCCGTTTCTGCCGCCGCTGCGGCACAAGCCAGGCGCGCTCGGCCTAGCGCGCGTCAGGCGTGGAGCGGATCGGCCCGCTCGGGATCGATGCCGAGCTCGCCGATCGCGCGCACCAGCTCCTCGCGGCTCCCACGATCGGTGAGGCACAGGCCGTGGAGCGCGGCGTAGGAGATCTGCTCCGGGCTCACCTCGAAGTGGATCCGGAGCGCCTCGCGCGTGTCGCTGCGCCCGAAGCCATCGGTCCCGAGCACCGTGAACGGCCGGGCGACCCAGGGCGCGATCATGTGCGGTACGGCCTTCATGTAGTCGGTGGCGGCGACGATCGGTCCTTCGGCCGGCCCGAGCTGCTGGACGACGTAGGGCACGCGCGCCTCGGCCTCGGGATGGAGCCGGTTCCAGCGCTCGACCTCGAGCGCCTCGTTGCGCAGCTGCTGGAAGGATGGGGCGCTCCACACGTCGGCCGCCACGTCGTATCGCTCGGCCAGCATCGTCTGGGCACGGAGGGCCTGGTGCAGGATCGAGCCCGAGGCCAGCAGCTGCACGCGGCGCGAGCCCTGCCCGGCCTGGCGGAAGGGGTAGAGGCCGCGCAGCACGCCCTCCTCGACGCCATCGGGCTTGGGCGGCATCGCCCAGTTCTCGTTGTAGAGCGTGATGTAGTAGAAGACGTCCTCCTGCGGCTCCCCGTACATGCGGCGGATCCCGTCGCGCACGATGATCGCCACCTCGTAGGCGACCGCCGGGTCATAGGCCAGCACATTGGGAACGGTGGAGGCCAGCACGTGGCTGTGGCCATCGTCGTGCTGCAGGCCCTCGCCGGTCAGCGTCGTGCGGCCGGCGGTGGCGCCCATCAGGAAGCCGCGCCCGCGTGCGTCGCCGAAGGCCCAGATCTGGTCGCCGGTCCGCTGGAAGCCGAACATCGAGTAGAAGATGTAGAACGGGATCATCGGTTGGCCGTGGGTGGCATAGCTGGTGCCCGCGGCGGTGAAGTCGGCCATGGCGCCGGCCTCGGTGATGCCTTCCTCCAGGATCTGGCCGTCCTCCTTCTCCAGGTAGCTGAGCAGCAGCTCCTTGTCGACCGCCGTGTAGCGCTGCCCGAGCGGGTTGTAGATCCCGATCTCCTTGAAGAGCGGGTCCATGCCGAACGTGCGCGCCTCGTCCGGGATGATCGGCACGATCCGCCGGCCGACCTCCTTGTCGCGGGTCAGGTTGCGGACCAGGCGGCTGAAGGCCATCGTCGTGCTGGCCGGTCGCTCCGAGCCGGCGAAGAGCTCGTCGTAAGCGGCGTCCGCCGCGTTCGGCAGCGCCACGCCGGGGACCATCCGGCGCGGCAGGAAGCCGCCGAGCTGCCTCCGCCGATCGAGCATGTACTGAATCTCCGGGGAGTCCGGCCCGGGATGGTAGTAGGGCGCGTCCTTGAGCTGCCCGTCGGGGATTGGCAGCTGCAGCCGGTCGCGGAAGATCTTCAGCTCGTCGGTCGTCAACTTTTTGGCCTGATGGGTGACGTTGCGGCCCTCGATCCCCGGGCCCAGCGTCCAGCCCTTCACCGTCTTGGCCAGGATTACCACCGGCGAGCCGGTGTGCGCCACGGCGGCGGCGTAGGCGGCGTAGACCTTCCGATAGTCATGCCCGCCGCGGCGCAGCTTGGTCAGGTCGTCGTCGGAGAGGTGCTCGACCAGCGCCTTGAGCCGCGGATCCGGCCCGAAGAAGTGCTCGCGGATGTAGGCGCCGTCGGCCACGGACAGGCGCTGGTAGTCCCCGTCCAGCGTCTCGTTCATCTTGGTCAGGAGGACGCCGTCCTTGTCGCGCGCCAGCAGGTCATCCCACTCGCGCGACCAGATCACCTTGATGACGTGCCAGCCGGCGCCGCGGAAGACCGACTCCAGCTCCTGGATGATCTTGCCGTTGCCGCGCACCGGCCCGTCCAGGCGCTGGAGGTTGCAGTTGACCACGAAGGTCAGGTTGTCCAGCCCTTCCCGGGCCGCCAGGCTCAGGGCGCCCAGGGCCTCCGGCTCGTCCATCTCACCGTCGCCGGGGAAGGCCCACACACGGTTGTGGCTGGTGTCGGCGATGCCCCGCGCGGTCAGGTAGCGGTTGAAATGGGCCTGGTAGATGGCCGCCATCGGTCCAAGCCCCATGCTGACGGTGGGGAACTGCCAGAAGTCGGGCATCAGGCGCGGATGCGGGTACGAGCTCAGCCCGCCCGGCCACAGCGCCTCGCGCCGGAAGTGGTCGAGCTGCTCCTCGGTCAGGCGCCCCTCCAGGAAAGCACGGGCGTAGATGCCCGGTGCGGCGTGGCCCTGGTAGTAGATCTGGTCGCCCGACCCGCCGTCGTCCCGACCGCGGAAGAAGTGGTTGAAGCCGACCTCGTACAGGGTCGCGGCGCTCGCGTAGGTCGACAGGTGGCCACCGATCCCCTCGAACTTCGAGTTGGCGCGCAGCACCATGGCCAGGGCGTTCCAACGGATCATGCGTCGGATGCGCAGTTCCATCGCCTCGTCGCCGGGAAAGTCGGGCTCCTGCTCGGGCGAGATGGTGTTGATGTAGCGGGTCTGGGTCAGCGGCGGCAGGCCGACTTGCAGCTGCCGGGCGCGCTTGAGCAGCTTGTAGATGAGGAACCGGGCGCGGTCGGCACCCGAGCCCTCGACCACGCCGTCCAGCGAGTCGATCCACTCCTGGGTTTCGGTCGGATCGATGTCGGGCAGCTGCTGCTTGAACTGGTCGAAGATGTCGTGGATCGGGCGATCCTGCATAGCTCGTATGGTACAGACCGATGCGGACGGCGGCGACGCGCCGTCCGACCGACTTACGGCTCGACGCCCGGTCCCTGGCTCTTCCCGGCGCAGGTGGGCGTCTCCTCGGGGAGCAAGGGCCGCAGCTCGAGCTGGACCTCGATGCCGCGCTCCCGCCATGGGATGAAGTCGCCGCCGTAGATCGAGTCGCCGGCACCGAGCCCCTGTGCGCCGGCAGCCACCAGCGCGGCGTTCAGGGCCGCCAGCTCCGCGAGGCCGATCACCATGCAGCGATCGATGATGCTCTGCGTCCCGTCGGCGGAGCTGAACGGTCCGCCCAGCTGGTCCGGCGTGCCGGGGAACGGCCACGCCACGTTGGCCATGTCAGGCGCCGCGGGATCGACCTCGAAGGGCGACAGGTCTCCGCCGAGCAGCAGGAACGCGGCCGCCGCATATGGCGCCGGCTCGCGGGTCGCCCACGCCTGATCCGGGAGCCACGTCAGGTCGACGAGGCGCTCCGCCAGGTCAGCCAGCGCAGCGCGCTCGGGCGACGGGACGATCCAGGCGGGATCCTCGAACGGCATGCTCCCGACCTGCACCGCCCCGTCCTCGGTCGCCAGCGTGAAGCGGTCGAACGGCACCTCCATGCCTGGCGGCTCCACGCCCGCGCGAATCTCGATCACGTAGTCCGCGCTGCGCTCGAAGAGCCCAGTTTGGAGCATTG
>DASQFY010000217.1:0-6609 GCA_035632895.1 Candidatus Dormiibacterota bacterium | reverse complement strand
GTGCATCATGCAATCCCCAGGGGTGCCCACTGAGTTGAGAATCGCGCAGGTCTCGCCGCTCATCGAGAGCGTGCCGCCGCAGCTGTACGGCGGCACCGAGCGCGTCGTTTCCTATCTCACCGAAGAGCTCGTGCGGCAGGGCCACGAGGTGACGCTGTACGCCACCGGCGATTCGGTGACGTCGGCCCGCCTGGTGCCGGTCACCCCCCGAGCGCTTCGGCTCGACGAATCGGTCAAGGATCCGCTGGCGCACCAGGTGCGGATGGTGGACCGGGTGGCGCGGGACGCCGACAGCTACGACGTCATCCATTTCCACATCGATTACCTCCATTACCCGATGCTTCGGCACGTGCCGACACCCACGCTCACCACCCTCCACGGGCGCCTCGACATCCCTGACCTGGTGGCCTTGTACCGCGACTTTCCCGACGCGCCGGTGGTCTCCATCTCCGATGCCCAACGGCTGCCGCTGCCCTGGCTGAAATGGCAGGCCACGATCCACCACGGCCTGCCGCACCTGGCGATCACCCCGAACCTGGCGCCTGGCCGCTACCTCGCGTTCCTTGGCCGCGTCTCGCGGGAGAAGGGCATCGAACGCGCGATCGAGATCGCGCGAGGCGCGGAGATGCCGTTGAAGGTGGCGGCCAAGATCGACGATGTCGACAAGCGCTACTTCCGTCGGGATATCGCTCCGCTCCTCGAGCGGGCGCACGTGGAGTTCATCGGCGAGCTCGGGGAGGACGACAAGCTCGCGTTCCTTGGCCACGCTGCCGCGCTCGTCTTCCCGATCGACTGGCCCGAGCCCTTCGGGCTGGTGATGATCGAGGCCATGTCCTGCGGCACGCCGGTGGTGGCCTACCGCCGTGGGTCGGTGGCCGAGGTGATCGAGGATGGGGTCTCGGGCTTCGTGGTCGATGAGATCGGTCCCGCGGTCGCGGCCGTCCGTCGCGCGGTGCGGCTGCCGCGGGCCGCCGTGCGCGCCGCCTTCGAACGTCGCTTCACCGTCGACCGGATGGCGCGTGACTACATCCGGGTCTATGAGCGCGCGATCGCCGCCTCGCGCGGAATGGGCTGGACGCCAGCCACCCTGACCGTGGCAGACTCTGTCGGGATTCCGATCGCGGGGGCGCCCAGCGACGACCCGACGCAGGTGGCAGCCAATGACCCACGACCGACAGCCCGAACTGACGAGGCCGCTTCCGCAGGCTGACGTGACCGCCGCGGCCATCCCCGAGGCCCACGATCAATACGACGTCCAGGCCGATGCCGCCCTCGCCGACGAGCTGGACCAGGTCCTCAAGCACGGCGATTCGTTCGCGGTCTTCGATCGCTTCGGCGACATCCGCCCGGTCGGGCTCGGTGAGGAGGGGATCTATCACCTCGGCACGCGGCACCTGTCCGGGTTCAACCTGCGTGTCGACGGCAAGCGGCCGCTGCTGCTCGGATCGACCGCGAAGCGCGAGAGCACCCGGCTGGCAGTCGACCTCACCAACCCCGACCTGGAGACGCCGAAGGGTCGGATCGCGCACGCCACCATCCACCTGTCCCGTACCAAGGTGCTGTGGGACGGCGTCTGCTACGAGCGCCTGAGCGTCCGCAACTTCGGCCGCGAACCGGTCTCGTTCCCGATCTCCCTGCGTTTCATCGCGGACTTCGCGGACATCTTCGAGGTGCGGGGCATGGTCCGTGCCCGACGGGGTCGGTTTCTTCCGCCGAAGGCAGCTGGCTCCGAAGTGCTGTTGCGCTACGCGGGCCTGGACGGCGTGGTGCGTCGAACGCGCATCCGCTTCAGCGTGGCGCCCGACCGCCTCTCCGACCGAGAGGCCGTCTTCCGGGTGCGGCTGCCGCCGACGCGAGCAACGAGCATCGATGTCACCATCTCGTGCGAATCGGGTGCGCGACACGTCCGTCCGCTGGCGCTTGAGGCCGCCGTGGAACGGGCGCGCGGCCAGCTCCCCTCCATTCTGGAGGGCGGCGCACGCATCTCGACATCGAACGCCCTCTTCAACGAGTGGGTGGACCGCTCGGCCGCCGACCTCGCCATGCTCACCACCGAGACGCCGCAGGGGCCGTTCCCCTACGCGGGCGTCCCGTGGTTCAGCACGCCCTTCGGGCGCGATGGGCTCATCACGGCTCTCCAGCGCCTCTGGTGCGACCCCGGGCTGGCCCGTGGCGTCCTCGATTACCTCGCGACCCACCAGGCCGCTGAGGCGGATCAGTCGCACGATGCCGAGCCGGGAAAGATCCTGCACGAGGTGCGCAACGGCGAGATGGCGGCGCTCGGCGAGGTGCCCTTTGGCCGCTACTACGGCAGCCACGACGCGACTCCGCTCTTCGTGATGCTCGCTGCCGCCTATTGGCGCCGAACCGGCGACGACGCCACTGCTGCCCGTCTGTGGCCGAATATCGAGCGCGCCCTGCACTGGATGGAGACCGATGGCGACCCCGATGGTGACGGGTTCCTGGACTACCGGCGTCGAACCAGTCGCGGGCTGGTCCAGCAGGGCTGGAAGGACTCATGGGACGCGATCTTCCATGCCGATGGCGAGCTCGCGAAGCCGCCAATCGCGCTGTGCGAGATCCAGGGCTATATGTACGCGGCCAGGATCGGCGCCGCTGAGCTCGCCGACGCCCTGGGCCATGGCGACCGGGCGGCGCAGCTTCGCGCGCAGGCCCAGGAGCTGCAGGCGCAGTTCGATGCGGCGTTCTGGCTCGAGGATCTCGAAACCTACGCCCTGGCGCTCGATGGCGCGCGACGGCCGTGCCGGGTGCACGCCTCGAACGCCGGCCATGCTCTGCTCACCGGCGTCGCGTCGCCCGCGCGCGCCGAGCAGCTTGCCAAGACCCTGATGGCGGATGCCTCGTTCTCGGGCTGGGGAATCCGCACCGCCGCGGCCGGTGAGGCGCGCTACAACCCGATGTCGTACCACGACGGATCGGTCTGGCCGCACGACAACGCGATGATCGCGTTGGGACTGGCCCGCTACGGGTTCCACGATGCCGCGATACGGATCTTCAGCGGGCTGTTCGACGCCAGCCGCTACTTCGAGCTGGCGCGCCTGCCCGAGCTGTTCTGCGGCTTCACGCGCCGCGCCGGCGAGGGCCCCACCCGCTACCCGGTCGCGTGCTCGCCGCAGGCCTGGTCGGCGGGGTCGATCTTCATGCTGCTGCAGGCCACGCTCGGCCTCGAGGTCGACGCCGTCGAAAAGCAGATCCGCTTCCGCCATGCTCGGCTGCCCGACTTCCTGGACGAGGTGCGCATCACGGGCCTTCGCGTCGGAGAGGCGTCGATCGACATGGACCTGGCGCGCCAGCCGAACGGCGTGGGTATCACGGTGCTGCGGCGCGAGGGCACGCTCGAGGTGGTTTCGCTGAAATGACCCCGGCGATGGCTAGCGCCCGCGGGCGGTGGCCGTGCCTCCATCGCCTTCGACGCCCGCAGCCATCCGCGTCAGTCGCCGGAGTATCGGATGGGTGGTGAGCGGCCAGGGATTCGAACCCTGAACCTAGTGATTAAGAGTCACTTGCTCTGCCGTTGAGCTAGCCGCCCACTGTCCTGGAGGCCGATTCACGCTCGGATCGAGCCTGTGACTGTGAATCGGTCGGGGCCGGGACTTGACCACAGCGCTTATCGAGTCTATAACTGTTGGGCGAAATCTTCCACAGTTTGAGGCTCAGCACCATGGCCAAGATCCCTTCCCCGGTCACGGATTCTACCGATTTAGCCGCTATCGGTCCACTCCGTGACTCGTTCCTCCGGCACCTGACTGCCGAGAACAAGAGCCCGTCCACGCGGGTCACCTACGCGGCTGCGATCGACCAACTAGCCGTGTTCCTGGACGAAGCCGGCATGCCGCGGGACGTGGCGACGATCCGTCGCGAGCACGTCGAGTCGTTTCTGGTGAGCCTGCAAGAACGCGGCTACCGGCCGTCCAGCGTGGCGAACCGATACCGCTCCCTCCAGCAGTTCTTCCGGTGGCTGCTGGCCGAAGGCGAGATCAAGGCTAGCCCGATGGCCAACACCCGCCCGCCCCACGTCCCGGAAGAGCCGCCAACCGTACTCGAGCCTGACGAGCTGCGAGCGTTGCTGGCCACCTGCGCCGGTACAGAGTTCGATGATCGCCGCGACACCGCCATCCTCCGTCTCTTCCTGGACACGGGGATCCGCCGGGCCGAGCTCGCCGGGCTGCGGAGCGCCGACATCGACTTCGATCACAACGTGGCGCTGGTAGTCGGCAAGGGCAGCCGCCCACGCGCCGTCCCATTCGGGCGCCGGACTGCCCAAGCGCTTGACCGCTACCTGCGACTCCGCGTGCGCCACCCACACGCCGCCGCTGAATGGCTATGGCTCGGCAAGCAAGGCCGGCTGAATGACTCCGGCATCGGCCAGGTCGTCAAACGGCGTAGTCGACAGGCGGGACTCAAGGTTCACCCGCACCTGTTCCGGCACACCTTCGCCCACTCGATGCTCGCCGACGGGATGCAGGAAGGCGATCTCATGCGACTCGCCGGCTGGCGCAGTCGGCAAATGCTCGGCCGCTACGGCGCGTCGGCCGCTGACGAACGAGCCAGGGCTGCTTACCAGCAGCACAGCCCGGGAGACCGGCTATGACACCCGAAGAGCGGCGAGAGATGACGCTTGCCATGCTGGAGCTGCTGGGGTCTCCGTACTCCCACGGCTCTCCGGAGCGCATTGTTCTCGCAGAGCAGTGGGACGTTGCGGCAGATCTGTCCGGAAAGCGGATAGACGAGACGAACCTTGTGCGCACCGTCAGCGCGGGCCTTCGAGCGGCCGCCGCCCAACTCCGCCGCGTTGTGACTTTGTACGGGGCCGATGGTCTGGTGACACAAGCGTTCGCGGAGCAGGCAGCTATCCTCGCAAACCGGACAACGAAAGCCACGGCCATGAGGAGCAGCGTCAGGTTCAAGAAGGTCGAGCGCGCGAGAGCACTGAAAGCAGAAGGTCTCACCGCGGGACAGATCGCGGCCAGGATGACGATGGAACGGAACGATCCACAGCGCCAGCCGATCGACGAGCGCCCGGCATCCGCCCTAGGCGTCGACCTCGATGCCGAGGCCGAGCACGGCGAGGTCTTGGCCGAGCCGGTCGACCACGCCCTGGGCGACGGCGCGGTCGACGAGGCTGCGCTCCTGGTTCGGGTGCGACCCGGCAGGCGCGCGGCGGACACGCGCGTGGAACTCGGCGTAGACGGCGACCTCGGGGCGCCGAGGTGACGTGACGGACCTGACGTCACGGAACTCGACCGCGTCGGCGCCCGGGCTGAAGGTCTGGAGTCGCTCGGCGACGACGTCCTCGAGCAAGCGGTTCGGGTCGTCGAGGTGGGCCAGAACGCGGAAGTGGGCTACGCCGTCGAAGGTGCGAATCTCGTCGTCGCTCATGCGCCCGACTCTGCGCTGCGAGCCGCGCACGTGTCAACCGGCCCTGGTGACCCTGCGCGCCTGGCTGAGGAGTACCACGCGATCAGCCGGGCTGATGGGCAGCACTGGCTAGCGGCTTCGTGGAATGGCTCCGCGACGAGCAGCGGGCTCGGGCCTGGGCGACGTTGACGGCCTGGGATCCGCGAGGATCGGACGGTGCAGGCGACCGCAGCCCGAGGCTAGGACCGTTGATTCGAGCCGAACCGTCAGTTAGGGGCCGTCGAAAGGGCGAGCGTCAGGTCGGTGAGGCGCCACCGGCTCCCCTCGTTCGCTCACTACCTGAAGGCGCCGACCAGCCAGAGGATCACCAGAACGATGATGATCACGCCGATGATTCCGATGCCACCGCTTCTCATCTCGGTCTCCCGTTCAGTAAGCCGGCTTTGAGCTGATTAGGAAGGGCCCTGCAGGCGCTTCGCCTGTGAGATCCAGGTTTGGGCGCGCTTGGCCGATAGGTGACCGGCGGTCCCCTTGCGCGCGGTAACCATGTGCGCCAACGACGCGGCGTCACGACGGCTCAGTTCCTTGATCGAGTCGACGCCGATCTTCTCGAGCGCCGCCGTCCACTGTGGCCCGATGCCCTTAAGCTTGACTAGGTCGTTTTTCATACCAGCCATAGTGCCCTCCACGTTTCCGCGAAACCGGCCAGACCGACCGGCGGACTGTACAACCGTCGCGGTCCGTCCTCAGCTCCGAACCTCGCCGGTCCTGTCGTGGTGGTCTACCCTCCCGCCACGGTGCAAGAAGCTTGCCAACATCGCGGCTGCCACTGGCAACACCGACACTGGCCATCGCCCGAAGGGCGGCTGGTAACATGAGCACCAGGTCGATGCTCGAAGTCCAAGTTGGAGGTTCACCATGACGCTCCCCGAAGATCAGGACCAGCCCAAGCAGCCCGACCAGCCCAAGCAGCCCGACCAGCCGTCTAAGCCGTCGGAGGCGCCCAAGCAGCCCGACCAGGGGTGGCAACCGCCCAAGCCGTCGGAGCCGCCCAGGGAACCGGAGAAGCCGCAGACCTGAGGTTCAGCTGTTAGCGAGAACGAATGCCAGCGGTCCCGCACAGAGCCGCCCTTCGGGGCGGCTTTTCTCATCGGTAGGGTCACGATTTTCAGATACCCACTACCGACGCACCTGATGCGTTGCCTTCGTCCCGGACGACACGATCCAACC
>DASQFY010000216.1:0-4279 GCA_035632895.1 Candidatus Dormiibacterota bacterium | reverse complement strand
GAAAGGGCCGGCGCGCTGGCTTTGATGATCGCATGGAGCCGCTTGGCCATGGCGCGATCCGGTTCCGGCATCTCGGCGATTTTCGCGAGCACGTCGCTTTCCCCGTCCGCCTTGTTCGCGCGCGAGCCGCGGCGCGCCGCCACCTTCCGCTCCTGGATGGTCTCCTTCAACGCGGCTCGTTCCTCGTCCGTGAGTCCCGGAGTTCGCTTGGCGGACTTCGGCTTGTCCTTCATTGCAGGCTTCCTCCTCTACGAGTCTTGGTGAGGACGACCCTCAGGCTAGGGAGCCGCCGCCGCGGCGGCTTCTCCGAGACTGCTCGGTCGTGACCTGGGACCGGCTGGCCGTGTAAGCCGCCAATTAGCGCTTAGCGGGCAGAATCACCGGGCCGGGGAGACGTTGACGGCCGGGATCCGCGAGGATCGGATGGTGCTGGCGACCCCGCCCCAAAGCCAGGACTGACGATTCGAGCCGAACAGTCAGACTTCGGCGTCGTCGAAGGGGCGAGCATCGGTTCCAAGAAGGGCCACCGGCTCGCCTCGTAGGCTACAGCCTGATGACGCCGACCAGCCAGAGGATCACCAGGACGATGAGGATCACGCCGATGATTCCGATGCCACCGCTTCTGTTCATCTCGATCTCCCGTTCGATAAGCCCGTAAGGCCATTCAGCCGATTGTGCCTGGTCGGGTCGCGTCCTGCCGCTGCCCGCTGGCGCGATGACCCGTTCGGCAGGAGAGCCGCCGCGCGTTGTTCATCATAAGCCGGCAGCGCGGCAAGAAGGAATACGCCAAGGAGGCCCAGGCGGATGGCCGCCGGTATACTCCGCTCGCCGTGAGCCAGGAATATCCCTACAACGGGCGCCTGAGCCGCTGGGAGGAGGTTGCGGAGGGCCTCGTGATCGTCGCCGTCGAGCCGCTCGAGGAGCCCTTCCCCTTCGAGCCGGGCCAGTACGCCACCCTCGGCCTGCTCGGGCCGGAGGGCAAGCTCGTCCAGCGCCCGATGTCGATCTCGTCCTCGGCCGACGACGTGTCGGAGTACGAGTTCTTCATCCGGCTGGTGGAGGGCGGCGCCTTCACGCCGCTCCTCTGGCAGCGCAAGGTGGGCGACTCCATCAACATCAAGGGTGCGAAGGGACGCTTTCTGCTGCAGGAGGACGGGCGCACCTGCCTGTTCGTGGCCAGCGGCACCGGGCTGGCCCCGTTCATGAGCATGCTCGACACCCTGCGCGCGCGGTCCGAGACGCGCGACACGGTGCTGCTGCACGGCGTCAGCTACGCCTACGACCTGGCCTGGCGTGAGGAGCTCGAAGGGCTCGCGGCCGATGGCGCCTTCCCGCTGCGTTACGCCGGCACCGTCTCGCGCCCACAGCACAACCCCGGCTGGACGGGGCTCACCGGGCGGGTCGAGGCGGTCGTCCCCAGCCAGCTCGACCGCTTCGAACTGGCGCCCGAGAACACCACGATCTACCTGTGCGGCAACCCGGACATGATCGAGGCCGTGGCGGAGTTCGCCGAATCGCGCGGCTTCCCGCCCGAGCAGGTGCGCAAGGAGCTGTACTGGCCCAAGGGTCGGGAGCACTGAGCCATGAACGAGCGCTTCTTCTACCTGACCACCGCCATCTTCTACCCGAGCCCGACGCCGCCGCTTCACTCGTTGTACGAGGCCATCGGTGCCGATGCGCTGGCGCGCTACCGCCGTTTGCTGGGCACGCCGACCCGCTTTCTGACCGGGATGGACGAGCACTCGGCCCAGGTCGAACGACAGGCCCGCGACCTCGAGGCCGATCCGCAGGCGCTGATTGATGGATGGGCCCATGCCTGGCGGGGGACGTTCGACCGCTGGCTGATCAGCTACGACCGCTTCATCCGCACCACCGACCCGGACCACCTGCGGGCCTCCATCGAGATGGTCCGGCGCGCACAGGCCAACGGCGATATCTACAAGGGGACCTACTCGGGCTGGTACTGCACCGGTGACAACGAGTTCAAGACCGATGCCCAGCTCGTCGACGGCCGATGCCCGGACCATCCGACGCTCGAGCTGCAATGGCTGGAGGAGGAGAACTACTTCTTCCGGCTGTCGGCTTACCAGGAGCGCCTGGAGCAGCTCTATCGGGACAACCCCTCCTTCTGCGAGCCGGAGCATTACCGCAAGGAGGTGCTGGCCTGGCTGCGGGAGGGGCTGCGCGACTTCTCGATCAGCCGCGCCGGCGCAACCTGGGGGATTCCGTTTCCCGACGATCCGGAGCATCGGATCTACGTCTGGTTCGACGCCCTGACGAACTACCTGACTGGCGCCGGCTTCCCCGATGACCCCGACGCCTTCGCGCAGTGGTGGCCGGCGGACGTCCACATCATCGGCATGAACATCACCCGCTTCCATTGCCTCTACTGGCCGGCGATGCTGATGAGCGCGGGGATCGAGCTGCCGCGACAGGTCTTCGCGCACGGCTTCATGACGCTGCGTGGCGAGAAGATGAGCAAGACGCGCGGCAACGTGGTCGATCCTGACGACGCGATCCGCCAGTTCGGGGTCGACGGCACCCGCTACCTGGTGATGCGCGAGATCCCGTACGACCGCGGCGGCGACATGACCGAGGACGGCCTGGTTCGCCGCTACAACGCCGAGCTGGCCCACGACCTCGGCAACCTGGTGAATCGGACCGTATCGATGAGCGCGCGCTACCTGGGCAGCGCCCTTCCCGCCCTGGCGTCCGGCGACGAGGCCCCGGCCGACGGCGAGCTGCGGGCGGTGGCGACCGCGGCCGTGCAGCGCTACCACGTGGCCATGCAGGCGTTGCATTTCGACGAGGCGCTGGCCGCGGTCATGGAGCTGACTGGCGCGACGAACGGGTACGCGGAGTCGCAGGCGCCCTGGACGCTCGACAAGCGGGGCGAGACAGAGCGGCTGGCCGCGGTGCTGGCCGTCATGACCGAGGCCTGCCGCATCCTGGGTCACCTGGTCAGCCCCTTCATGCCAGCCAGTGCGGCGGCACTGCTCGAACAGCTGGGCACGCCGGCTCCCTACGACGAGCGGGGATCGGGCGGCCCAAGCCTGGAGACGCTGCTTTCCTGGGCCGGCGACGCGCCCGGTGAGCGGCGCACGGGCCAGCCGGTGCCGCTCTTCCCGCGGGTCGAGCTGACCGAGGAGGGGGACGCGGGATCGTCGAGCTGAGCCGGGCCCGCACCCCCGCTCGGCTGCCGGGGCTGGTCGACTCGCACTGTCATCTGCAGGATCCGGCTTTCGACCCGGACCGCGACGCCGTCATCGAGCGCGCCCTGGCCGCCGGTGTCGAGCGCCTGCTGGTGCCCGGCTACGACCTGCCCTCGTCACGAGCCGCCGTCGCGCTGGCGGCGGCCCATCCGGGCACCATCCAGGCGGCGGTGGGGATCCATCCGCACTTCGCCGCCGAGGCATCCGAGGCCGCCTGGGATGAGCTCGCCGCCCTGGCTGAGGCGACCGCGGTCGTGGCGGTGGGGGAGATCGGGCTCGACTTCCATCGCAACCTTTCGTCGCCGCAGGCGCAGCGCGCGGCGTTCGACCGTCAGCTGGCGCTGGCCGCGAGGCTGGACAAGCCGGTGCTGGTGCACGATCGGGAGGCCCATGCCGAGATTCGCGAGGCGCTGCTGGGGCATCGGACCAGCGGCCGCAACAAGACGATCCGTGGGGTGCTTCACGCCTTCTCCGGCGACGCATCCATGGCAGCGGAGCTGACTGCCGCCGGTTACCTCATCTCGTTCGCGCTGCCGGTCGCCTTCCGCTCGGCGGCCGGGCCACGGGCTGCGGCCCAGGCCATCCCCAGCGGCAGCTTCCTGGTCGAGACCGACTCGCCGTGGCTGGCACCCGGAGGCGCTGCGCAACGCAACGAGCCGACCACCGCCCTGCGCGTGGCTGCCGAGCTCGCGCGGCTGCGAGGTGTCGCCGCCGAGGTGATCGCCGCCGAGGTGCGGATTGCCTACGAGCGGCTCGTCGGGATGTCAGACTGATGCATCGCTCCGGCTCGGGCCGTGGCACGCCAATTGCAGCGGTCTGCAGAGATGGGCCGCGGTCTACGCCGCGGCTCGCGAACGGAGATGGAGGAGGTATGGCGTGAGCCAAGTCAACGTGAATCAGCCCGACTCGTCCCCCCCGCCCGCAAGTGATGGTTCCGGCTACGGATTCATCGTCGGGATCATCGTCGCGATCGTGGTGATCGCGCTCATCCTCTGGCTGCTCGTCTTCAACCAGCCAGCCACGACGCCCGACAACACGGACGGCGGCGGCGGTGGTGGTACTGAGTC
>DASQFY010000215.1:0-1638 GCA_035632895.1 Candidatus Dormiibacterota bacterium | reverse complement strand
ACGGCTGAGGCTGCTGCCAAGTTCCCCTGCTCGACAGGTGGAAGCGGCGAGCCGGTGTCCATAGGGGACGAGCTGGTCGAAACTCGTTGCTGGCTTCAGCCGTGACACCTCTATGGTTTAGGGGCTCTTCCGACTTGATGGGGGTCTGGTGTGACCGATTCGGATCGTGTCGGTGACCGATTGAGGGCTCGCGCCCTTGTGAACTGGGTGTTCTTCACGCATCCAGAAGCAAAGGCGCGAGCATGCCCCAGACTAGTGGTTCACTGCTGCTCGGACTCGACGGTGTCGTCGTCGAGTCCGTGCACGTCGATGTCGACCGAACCCGCACCATCCACGTCCTGACCGCCGTCGATTGGGTGGGAGTGTGCCCTGGGTGCACGGCCCGGTCGTCTCGGTCGAAGGGATGGGTGACCACCCGGCCCCGCGACATCAAGATCGGCCCAGACATCCCCCGGATCGTGTGGCAGAAACGGAAGTGGTTGTGCACCAATACCTCCTGTAAACGGAAGTCGTTCACGGAGTCGACGCCGTCGGTCCCGCCGCGGGCTCGGGTGACGGTGCGGGCCAAGCGCGAGATGGCGTTGGCGGTCCTCGACGACGACCGCTCGGTGAAGGCCGTCGGCGCCGCGCACGGATGTACGTGGAACACCTGCCATGACGCGGTGATCGCCACAGCGGACCCGGCCCTGGCCGCCGAGCCCGAGGGCGTGACCGTGTTAGGGATCGACGAAACCCGCCGTGGAAAGGCCAAGTGGGAGAACTGTTCTGAGACCGGTGTCCGCCGGTGGGTGGACCGCTGGGATACCGGACTGGTCGACATCACGGGCGCGGGTGGGTTGTTGGTGCAGGTCAACGGGCGTGCGGCGAAGCCCGTGACCGACTGGCTCGACAAGCGTGAGGAGGCGTGGAAGGCGAACATCGAGTTCGTCGCGATCGACATGTCGGCGACCTACGCCAAGGCCGCGCGGGAGGCGTTGCCACACGCGAAGCTGATCGTCGATCGTTTTCACCTGGTCAAACGCGCCAACGAAATGGTCGACGAGGTCCGCCGCCGCACCACCCAAGCCCACCGTTTGCGACGCGGACGAAAGAGCGACCCGGAGTGGATCAACCGGCGCCGGCTGCTGCGCGCCGCCGAACGATTGACCGACGAGCAGCGGACGCGGTTGTTCGAGCAGCTGACCTCCGCGGATCCGAACGGGGACATCGCCGCCGCCTGGATCGCGAAGGAACTCCTTCGGGATGTGTTGGCCTGCACCGCGCGTGGCGGTTTGCGCTACGAAATCACCGCGGCGCTGTACGCGTTCTATGCGTTCTGCGCCGCGTGCTCGGTGCCCGAGATCGGCAAGCTCGCCGAAACCATCTCAGCGTGGCAGGAGCCGATGATTCTCGCCATCGAGACCGGGCTGTCCAACGCTCGCAGTGAGGGCTACAACCGAATCGTCAAACACGTCGGTCGGATCGCCTTCGGATTCAGAACACCAGAGAATCAACGCCGCCGGGTACGGTGGGCCTGCACCCGCCAATCACGGCGAGCGCCATCCAGTTCCAGACAGCTCCGCCCCTGCTAACTCGGAAGAGCCAGTTCTTCTGCTCGACGTGACAGCCGTCGTTCTTGTTCGTCGGCCGTGCCCGCGT
>DASQFY010000214.1:0-12538 GCA_035632895.1 Candidatus Dormiibacterota bacterium | reverse complement strand
TTCGACGGGCGCGGCTGCGCGATCAGCCAGGCATCGGCCTCGATCCTGACCGACGACCTGCGTGACAAGTCGCTGGACGAGATCCGCGCGCTGGACCCCAAGCACCTCCTGGACGAGCTCGGCGTGCCGATCGGGCCGGCGCGGCTGAAGTGCGCGCTGCTTCCGTACAAGGTGCTGCAGGGCGCCGTGCGCGGCGGCGAGGTGGAGTGGCCGGCGGAGGCAGAGGCAGTCGTTTGACCAGTACTCCGACCGCCGTTCGCCAGGTCAGCGCGGTCGACGCGGTGAAGCTCGTCGAGGCCGGCTACCGAATCATCGACGTTCGGGAACCCGTCGAGTGGAACGAGGGCC
Source organism: Candidatus Dormiibacterota bacterium (assembly GCA_035632895.1). Classification (GTDB taxonomy): domain Bacteria; phylum Chloroflexota; class Limnocylindria; order QHBO01; family QHBO01; genus DASQFY01. Next base: position 12,190 of record DASQFY010000214.1, on the reverse strand, counting down.
ACATCCCCGGCGCCACGCTGCTGCCGCTCGCCGATCTGCAGTCGCGCATTGCCGAGGTGGAGCCGAACCGTGACGCGCCGCTCTTCCTGCATTGCGCGGTCGGCGCCCGGTCGGCTCGGGCAGCCGCCTACCTGGCGGGGATCGGCTATTCGAACCTCGCCAACCTGCACGGCACGCTGGCGGACTGGCGGGCGGCCGGCGGCGCATGGGAGGCGCCCGAGCAGCTGCTCACTCCTGCGCAGCAGCGGCGCTACAGCCGCCAGACCCTGATCCCGGAAATCGGGCAGGCGGGCCAGCGCAAGCTGCTCGACGCGAAGGTCCTGCTGATCGGGGCCGGTGGCCTGGGTTCGCCCGTGGCGCTCTACCTGGCCGCGTCGGGGGTCGGCACCATCGGCCTGGTCGACGACGACGTGGTCGACGAGTCGAACCTGCAGCGCCAGGTGCTGCACACCGTCGACCGCATCGGTCAGCCCAAGACCGCGTCCGCCAAGATGACGCTGGCCGCGCTCAACCCGGAGACGATCGTGGTCGAGCATCGCGAGCGCCTGTCGGCGGACAACGTCGAACGCCTGATCGCGGATTACGACGTGATCGTGGACGGGACCGATAACTTCGACACCCGCTACGTCCTCAACGACGCTGCGGTCCGGCAGCGCAAGCCGGTGGTCCACGGCTCCATCTACCGCTGGGACGGTCAGATCACGACCTTCGTCCCTTTCGAGGGCCCCTGCTACCGCTGCATGTACCCGACCCAGCCGCCGGACGAGCTGGCGCCGGCCTGCGCCGTGGCGGGGGTGCTGGGCGTGCTGCCGGGCATCGCCGGGCTGATCCAGGCCAACGAGGTCTTCAAGCTTGTGCTCGGTGTGGGAGAGACGCTCGCCGGCCGACTGCTGATGTTCGACGCCATGTCGACCGAGTTCAGCGAGGTGCGCATCTGGCGCGACCCCGCCTGCCCGGCCTGCGGTGAGGGCTCCATCCAGTGAGCACAATCCGCATCCCGCCCGTCCTGCGCGAGACGGTCGGCGGCAGCCGCACGCTGAGCGCCTCCGGCGGCACCGTGGCCGAGGTCCTCGACGACCTGTTCGCGTCCTACCCGGCACTGCGCGACCGGGTCACGGAGGACGGTGAGCTGTCCCGCTTCGTGAACGTCTACGTCAACGATCGCGACGTCCGCTATCGCGACGGCCTGGCCACAGCGGTGGGCGAGGAGGACACGGTCATCCTGCTGCCCGCCATGGCGGGCGGCTGCCGCTAGGCCGGTGTCCAGCGCGCCGTTGGCCGCTGGCATGGGCAGCTCCCCGGACCTGGTGGCGGCCATCGGCAACACGCCGATGGTCGAGTTGCGGCGTCTCGCGCCCTCGTCCGGCGTCCGCATCTTCGCCAAGCTGGAGGGCGCCAACCCGAGCGGCTCGTTGAAGGACCGGATCGCGCGCGCCATGATCGACGAGGCCCGTGCCAGCGGTGCGCTGCGGCCGGGCCAGACGATCCTGGAACCGTCGAGCGGCAACACCGGCATCAGCCTGGCCATGATCGGGGCGCTGCTCGGGCACCCGGTGCGAATCGTGCTGCCGGACAACACCACCGTCGAGCGGTCCCAGCTCCTGCGCCTGTACGGCGCCGAGATCATCTCCTCGCCCGGCGCCGAGGGCAGCAACGGGGCCATCCGCCTCGCCCAGCAGCTCGCCGAGGCCGATCCGGAGCTCTTCATGCCGTACCAGTACGGCAACGAGGCGAATCCTCGCGCCCACGAGGAGGGGACCGGACCCGAGATCCTGGCGGTCGTTCCTGAGACCGACGTCTTCGTCGCCGGCCTGGGCACGGGCGGGACGCTGACCGGTGTCGGGCGCTATCTGAAGAGGATGCGCTCGGGGGTGCGCATCGTCGCGGCCGAGCCGCTTCCCGGTGAGAAGCTGCAGGGCCTCCGCTCCCTGGACGAGGGCTTCGTGCCTCCGGTCCTGGACGAGTCGCTGCTCGACGACCGCTACCTGGTCAGCTACCGCGACGCCGTCATCGGCCTCCGCAGTCTCCTGCAGGTCGAGGGGATCTTTGCGGGCCTGTCGTCCGGAGCCGTCATCCACGTGGCGCTTCGGGTCGCGGCCGAGATGAGCACTGGCAATGTCGTTCTGCTCCTGGCCGATGGCGGCTGGAAATACCTCTCGGCAGGGCTGTGGACGCGTGACCTCGACGAGCTGGACGACGAGCTGCAGGGCTCCATCCTGTGGTGACCGCGAGCCACGGCCTGACCGTCCCGCGGGCGGTTGCCGAGGCGCTCCTGGACCACGCCCGCGCCGAGCTGCCGAATGAGGCGTGCGGCCTGCTTGCCGGGACACTGGCCGATGGACGGGCGACCGCCTACCACCCGGCCCGCAATGCGGACGCCTCGCCGCTGCGCTACAGCGTGCATCCCGACGACCTGATGCGCATCACGTTCGCCATCGAGGATGGCGGGCAGGACCTGGTCGCGATCTTCCACTCGCACACTCACACCCCGGCCGTGCCGTCGCCGACCGATAGGCGCGCGGCGATGTACCCCAACGCCTTCTACCTGCTGGCCAGCCTGACCGATGCGGACGCCCTCCCGGAGCGCGCGCTCCGCGCCTGGCGGATCCACGGCGGTCAGTCGTTCGAGGTCTCGCTGCGCTTCAGTTAGGGCTATCCAGCAGCTCCACGGTTCCGGCTGCGGCGTCGAGTATCGCGTCCACCGCCGGGCTCCCCTCCTCCCCGCCGGAGCGGTAGCTCAGGACGAAGACCGATGCACGCGGAGGCGGCTGCCAGCGGGCCGAGGTCAGCGGGCCGGGCGGGGCGGCATCGGGCCAGTGGGCGCGCGCGAACGCATCGAGCTGGTCGACAATGTCCTGGTCCAGGCCGCGCAGGTCTGCCGATTGCAGGGCCGCCTCACCGGTCCCCGGGTTCACCTCGAAGATATAGAGATCCTCGCCGACGGCGCCGTCGAGCGTGCCGGCGATCTCGAGCGTGCAGAGCTGCGGGCCGCACGAACCTCCTGCCACCATCTCGCTCCAGCGGCTGCCGTCGCGCGTCCATAGCTGGTCGGCGACGGCGCTCACGATGGGCTCGCGCTCGAGCTGGTCGGGCACGCCGCCCGGCCGTCGCGAGCCGCGCATGGCCTCGAGCACGTCGAGTGCGCCGTATGGGCGTCCGGGCGCCAGGGTGATCACCGGCGTGGCGGTCGGCGAGGGTTCAGCCGTTGGCGATGGCGAATCTTCCGCGCTGGAGCCGGGGGACGACGCGCTCTCCCCCGGGGAGGACGGGCTCGGTGCCGGCTGGCAGGCGACCAGCGCGAGCAGCAGCACCGCGACCAGGGCTGGTCGAAGGTCAGTCACCGAAGCCGCGATGCAGGAAGGCTGCCATTTCGCCGCGTGATACGGATGCGTTCGGACAGTATCGACCAACCCCGCAGCCGCTTGTCACGCCAGCGGCGGCCAGCGCGTTGATGTCGGCCTCGTGGATGCTGCCCTCATCATCGGTGAAGGCGTCGGCTCCGCTCGGTGGAAGCCTCAGCGCACGGACGAGGAACGACGCCATCTGCGCCCTGCTCACCGCCAGGCTCGGGCAGTAGCGGGTCGCGGCACAGCCGTAGGTCACTCCCGCCTTGGTGACTGCGTTGATGTCGGCCTCATGCTGGCTGCCCTTATCGTCGGTGAAGCGGTCGGGCCCACCCGACGGCAGGTCTGCCGCTCGCACCAGGAAGGAGGCCATCTGGTCGCGATTCACGGGGCTGAGGGGACAGTAGCGGGACGGAGCGCAGCCGGTCGTGATGCCCTGCTGCCAGGCCCACATGATGTCCGCCGTGAAGGGCGACCCGTCGATATCGGTGAACGGCCCGCTGAGGGCCCAAGCCAGCCCATACGGCTCCGAGCTGGCCTGGAACCGATCGCTCACGATTCGGACCGTTACCATCCCTGTCCGCGGGGCGGTGAAATCGAGCCATTCGGCTGCGTTGTCGAACGTGTAGGAGCCGACCACCGTGCCGTCCGGAAGCGTCACTCGCAGGTCGAGGTCGGAGGCGAGGACATCAGTCTTGGCCAGGTTGCCGCCGGAGGTGTGGCTGCTCCAGCTCAATGCGACCCGGACACGCTGGCCGGACTGCACCGAGAAGGAGTGCGTCTCCGTCCGGCCGGCGTCCATCACCCCGAGCTCGTAGCCACCGTAGGATCCTCCGCCCGCCGCAAGGATCCGGTTCGACCACAGGGCCGATACGGTCCCGGCGCCTTCGTGGTCGGCGTTCAGCGAGCCGTCCGGCATGGGTACGCGACGAATCGCTCCTGCGGTGACGATGGCGCGCACTGCCTCGGGCCAGGCGCCGAGCGACGGAGCGCGCGCGATGAGCTGTGCCGCGATGCCGGCCGTGATTGGGGAGGCGATGCTCGTTCCGCTCGCGCCAAGGCCGTTGGCCGTCACCACGTTGACAGCCGGCGCCGAGACGTTCGGCTTGTTGAAGTCCCCATGGGCATTCCACGCCGTGCTGCTCGGGTCGCGGTAGTTGCTCCCGTTCGAGCCCGGCTGGAACCAGATCCGATCGTCACCTGTCGAGCCCGTCCCGCGGTCATCGATCCCGCCGACGGTCAGCACGTTATAGCCCGTTGCGGGCGACAGCACGTCCCAGTGCCCAAAGGTCGTGTAGTTGCCCGCGGCAGCCACCACCAGCCGGCCGTCCTCGAAGCTGATCGAATCGAAGTAGCGCCGAGCCTCCTCCGCGCCGGTCGCGGTGTCCTGGCCGAAGCTGGCGTTCAGGATGTCCGCGTCCCCGCCCGAAGGGCTGATCGCCCAGTCGGCCGCGGCGATGATGGCCCGGTCGGTCGCGAGGCTCGGGACGTAGCCGCCGGTCGAGGCGCTCACGATGTCCGCCCCGGGCGCCACGCCGCGCCACACCGCGTCGCGGCTGGCCACCGCGCCGGCGACCCACGTGGGATGGTCGAGGCCGCCGCCGGTGTAGGCGAGCGTGCCCGTCGTGCTGTACGAGGCCACCACCTGGCCGGCCATGTCGCCCGTGCCGCGCACGTTGTGGTACTCGACCACCCCCACCCGCACGCCCGTTCCCTGGTCAAGACTTCCGCCGGTCCAATCGGCGGCGACTGCGGGCCCGGCGCTGGTCATGGTCGGTCGGCTTCCCGACTCGAGGCCCATGGACACCACTTCGCTGCGCCCTGCCAGGGCCGCGACCTGATCGGCGGGGATGTCCACGAAAGCGACCGGTGCCGACGTGCTGGCATATCCGACATTGCCCCCGAGGTCGTCCACCGCGGATGCGAAGAGATCGAGCGCCGCGGCATATGCGGCACGGCGCGCCTCCCACAGCTCGCCACGCAGCTGTCGTAGCGTCACCAGGTCGTCGACGAGCGGCCGCCCACCGAGCCAGGTGACCTCCGGATGCCGATCCCGGACCAGCTGCTCTGCGGCGTCGATGTCCACGGCCAGCCACACCACCACCGGGACGCTGTCACCGGAATGTTCGCCGGCGACGGCCGACAGCAACGTCGCTGTCGACTTGCGCTCCAGCGGCGCGAGCGCCGACGCGGCGGCCGACTCGCGCGCTTCCAGCAGCTCGGGGCCGCCGACGACGCCCTGCGCGTCGCGGTAGACGATCTCCACCGCGCCGGAACGGCTGTCCACCAGCTTGCCGACCCACAGCGTCTCACCAGTGGGCCCAACCTGCGCCGTCCGCTCGTGGAGGACCGAGAACTCGGTTGAGGGGCGGTCCTGCTGGCTCCCGAGGAACTCTGCGGCCGCAAGGCCGTTCGGCTTTGCGCCCAACGCCGGGGGAGGGGCGGTCAGCAGGAGGGAGCCAACAAGAAGCGTTGCCAGCCCGGCGGCCGCAGCTCGGCCGCTCAGTGGCGTAGAGCGGCGGGATTCGTCGCGCATCGCCCGGTCCTCGTGAGGCTCAGCCTCCTGGCTCGCGGTCGTAGGACATTGTCACACGATTCGCCAGTTCTCTGAGTCTATGCCTCGCCATTTGGCGAGGTCGATGGCCTCTTCGTTCGCCCGCCATGGGCCGTCGGGTACCCTGTTGCGCATGACCGTGCTGCCGACCGCCGTGACGCCGTTCGTCACCAGCGTCTACCGCGATCGCCTGGCGCGTGCGGGTGTCGAGGCCAGCGCACGTGGCATCGATGCCCTGCTGCTGACACCCTCGCCCGACTATGCCTACCTGCTCGGCTATCGCGCTCCCGCCCTCGAGCGGCTCACCTGCCTGGTGCTTCCCGCCGACGGAACCCCGACGCTCGTCCTGCCGCGCCTGGAGGAGCCGCTGGCTCGTCACGAGCTTGGTGACCTGATCGACACCGTCGAGCTGCGCAGCTGGGGCGAGACCGACGATCCGTTCAAGGCCGTCCGGGACCGTCTTCGGGGCGGTGCGATGCGGGTCGGCGTGCAGGATCAGATGTGGGCCCGATTCGTGCTGCGCCTGCGCGCCGCGCTCGACCCGATCGAGCTGGTGGTGGCGGGACCGACGCTGGCGGCCCTGCGCCAGCGCAAGTCACCCGACGAGATCGAGCGGCTGCGGGCCGCCGCCGCGGCAGCCGACACCGCGATGCTGCAGATCACCGGGGAGCGCCTCTCCGGCCAGACCGAGGCGCAGGTCAGCCGACACATCCGCGACCTGCTGATGCAGGCCGGCCACGAGTCGGCCGACTTCGCGATCGTCGCCTCCGGGCCGAACTCCGCAAGCCCGCACCACGAGGCCGGCGAGCGCCTGATCGGTGCCGGCGAGGCGATCGTGCTCGACATCGGCGGAACACGCGCCGGTTATTGCAGCGACACGACGCGCACCTCCTTCGTCGGCGAGCCGCCGCCCGATTTCGCCGCACTGTACGAGGTCCTGCGCCGGGCGCAGGCGGCCGCCTGCGAGGCGGTCCGCCCCGGCATCCCGGCCGAGGAAGTCGATCGGGCGGCGCGGGGGATCATCGAGGAGGCCGGCTACGGCGAGCGTTTCTTCCACCGCACCGGGCACGGCATCGGGCTGGAAACGCACGAGGAACCGTACATCGTGGCCGGCAATGCCGAGCCGCTGGAGGCCGGGAATGCCTTCAGCGTGGAGCCGGGGATCTATGTGGACGGGGAGTGGGGCGCCCGGATCGAGGACATCGTGATCTGCACGACGGACGGGGGCGAGCGCCTCAACCAGACCAGCCGCGAGCTGTTCATCGTCGACTAGCCCCGGCGGCTCTCCCCGTGCGAGCGGACGAGCGCGGTGAGCACCCCGTCGATCGCGGCCGTCGCCTCCCGGTAGGCGGCCGTCACGTCCGACACATCGGCCGAGCGCCGGCGCAGGTGCGCGGCGATCGCCTCCAGCACCGGTGACCGATAGAACAGGAACGCCTCGATCGCCTCCGCCAACGAAAGGCTGGCGCGTGACGCCTCGGCGCCGTACAGCGCGCCCATCTTCTCGGCCTCCTCCAGCAGCAGCATCCGTTCTGCGCGCTTCGTCGCGGCCACGTAGTCGATCACCAGCTGGAATGTGCGCTGCCCCCAGCGCCGGAACTCCTGCCGCTGCGCAGCCGACAGGCGCGCGTGCCACGGCTGGCCGGCGAACCCGCTGCGCTGCATGCGGCGATGCACCTCGCCGGAGATCGTGCCGGCCGAGCCGGCCAGGCGAGCGACCCCGTAGCGCTGGCGCCGCGGCGCGTTGACCAACGCCTCCAGGCTGGAGCGCAGGAAACGTCGGTGCCCACCGGGCGTTGTGTAGCTCTCCAGCTTGCCGCCGTCGGCCCAGCGCCGCAGCGTGTCCGGCCCGACCCCGACCAGGCGCGAGGCCGCGCCGAGCGGCAGCCAGGGGTCGTCGGTGCTGCCCCGGCGTGACGCCTCGTCGCTCACCCGGCGCGCAGCTCCGCGGGCGCGGCGCCGCCCAGCTCGTCCCAGAGCCGGACCAGCGCGTTCAGCCCACCGCGGTAGTTGGCCATCGGCATCCACTCGTTCGGCGCGTGGAAGTTGCCGTTCGGCGAGGCGAAGCCGACCATCACGGTCTTCAGTCCCAGCGACGCATCCAGCGCCGCCACCACCGGGATCGAGCCACCAGAGCGATGGAAGAGCGCCGCCTTGCCGAACGCCGCCTCGAGGGCGCGCCCCGCCAGCTGCACGGCGGGATGGTCGAGCGGAGTGATGGCCGGCTGTCCACCGTGGATCACCTTGACCTCGATCCGCACGGTGGGCGGGGCGATGCGCTCCAGGTGCTCCACCATCAGGCGCTCGACCTCGCGGTGGTCCTGGTCCGGCACCAGCCGCGTGCTGAACTTCGCCGCGGCCCAGGCCGGGATGATCGTCTTCGAGCCTTCCCCGCGATAGCCGCCCCACAGCCCATTGATGTCGAACGTCGGCCGGGCGGAAAGGCGCTCCAGCAGCGTGTAGCCCGCCTCGCCGTCCATCGCCTGCGGGACGCCGATCCGCTTGCGCCAATCGGCCTCGTCGAAGGGCTGTGCCGCGTAAGCGGCGTGCTCTGCATCGGTCAGGTCGCGGACTGCATCGTAGAAGCCGCGGACCGTGACGCGGCCGCTCTCATCGGTCAGGCTGGCGAGCATGCGGACCAGGACGTTGGCCGGGTTGTCGACCCCGCCACCGTAGCCGCCCGAGTGGACGTCCTGGAACGGGCCGTGCACCTTCAGCTCCCAGTAGGCGATGCCGCGCAGGCCGTAGGTGATCGCCGGCGTCCCTTCGTCGTCGTACATGTCCGAGTCGGAGACGATGGAGATGTCCGCCTTCAGCAGGTCGGAATGGGTGGCGACGAACTCCTCGACCGGAAGGCTGCCGACCTCTTCATCCCCCTCGAAGAAGAAGCGCAGGTTGACCGGCAGGCCGCCGGCCCCACGCAGCCACGCCTCGGCAGCCTTGAGGTGCATGAAAAGCTGGCCCTTGTCGTCGCCGCAGCCGCGGGCGTAGACGATGTCGTCCTCGTAACGCGGCTCGAACGGTGGACGCACCCACTCGTCGAGCGGGTCTGGCGGCTGAACGTCGTAGTGGCAGTAGACGAGGACCGTGGGCGCGTCGGGCCCGGCGTGCAGCCAGTCGGCGGTCACGATCGGATGCCCGCTCGTCTCGTGCAGCTGGGCGTGCTCGACGCCGATGCGGGTCAGCTCGTCGGCCACCCATTGGGCGGTCCGACGCACCTCGCCCTTGCGCTCCGGGTCGGCGCTGACCGATTCGATGCGCAGAAACTCGTCGAGCCCGGCCAGGTGCTCCTCGGCGTGGTCGCCGAGATAGGCAAGTGCGGCGTCAACGCCGCGCGTGATGGTGGTCATGGGCCGATGATAGGGCCGATGACGAATGACGGCGGTCCTTCCGGAACCGATCTCGGCGCGCGGCCGTCCAACCTGGTATGACTCGTCGAGCGCTCTCGCTGGGGGCTGCTGCGCTGCTTGCGGCCGTCATTGCGGTCGCAGGCCCCATCGGTCGAGCTCATGCCTGCTCCTGCATGGAGCTGCAGCCGGGCCAGGCGCTCGAGAACGCGGATGTCGCGTTCGTGGGCGTTGTCGCCGGCGTCCAGGACCCATCCGCAGCGAATCCGATCGTCGGCTCGGGCGATCCGGTCCTCTACGCCTTCGTGGTCGAGGAGGTCATGAAGCAGGGTGTGGCGATTCCCGGCGCCGTCGAGGTCACGAGCGCACGTGATGGCGCCAGCTGCGGGCAGACATTTGCCGTTGGCCAGCGTTGGCGCCTGTACGCGTACAGCGACGGCGCTGGCCTGTCGACAGGCATCTGCTCCGGAAACGAGCTGCTGGCCGAGCGAGTTCCCATCCCGGCTGGTCCCACCGATCCGCCGGGCGGGCCGCCTGTGCAGCTCCTGCTTGTCCTTGGGGCCGTCGTGGTGGTGGTCGGCGTCTCGGCATGGGCCTTCACCCGGCGTGGACACACCCCTTCGGCCTAGGTGAAGACCCCGAGCACGAAGCCGAGGAAGAGCGCCACGGCCAGGGCGGGCAGCAGCGAGACGGCGCGCAGGAACGGCGGCCAGCCCGGCCCGCCGAGGAACGCGTACGCGGGGATCGCCAGCGGAAAGAGGAGCACGCCGGCCGACCACGCCACCCGCGCGCCGAGGGACAGGTCCGGGCGGTCCTGGACGTCGAGCCAGAAGGCGGCGATCGCCAGGAAGCCGCCCACCGCGCAGATCGCGAAGGCGGCCCAGATGATGGGGAGCATGTGCCCCCGATCCTAGCGCGCTACTCCCCGAGCTCGGCGCGGCGGCGGGCCAGGTCCTCGGCGCCGGTCAGCAGATCGCCCAGTCGGCGGAGCGGCCGGCGGCGCGGCAGCCGCGGCTCCCGCTCGGGGAGGAGGGCGGCCATCGCCGATCGCACGCGGGCGTCCAGCTCGGCGCGGGCCTCACGGCCGCGGGTTGCGGAGGTGGGGATCGGCTCGCCGAAACGGATCTCGACCCGCCTGCGGAACCACAGGTAGGTGGAACCGACGATTGCGCACGGGACGATCGGCACGCCGGCAGCCGCAGCGAAGGCCACCGCCCCATCCTCGAACGGAAGCAGCTCAGTCTCGCGAAAGCCGACCCGCCCCTCGACGAAGATGCCCAGCACGCCGCCCGCCGCGAAGACCCGACGCACCGCCCGCACCGCCGAGGTGAGCGTGGTCTTGGCCGGGTTGTATGGGATCACGCCTCCGAAGAAGGCCATAACCCGGTTCCTGACGCCGCGGCTGAAGTCGGCCTCCTTGGGACCGAACCAGGTGATCCGCGGCGTCAGCGGCACTGCGGCGAGCACCAGCATCGGGTCCCAGCCGTTGTGATGGTTGACCACGAGGCAGAAGGGGGCCGGCGGCCATCGGTCCAGACTGCTCGGGCGGACGTCGAACAGGAGGCGGACGACCGCACGGTTGAGTCCCCACATGAACCGATAACGCGGCGTGACCTCGACGCTCAGCTCACGCGGCCCGGTGCGCCGGGCGCGGGCCAACCCGCCGGTCATGCCGCCGGGGCGGCGGGGACGGAGAGCGGGGTCGGCTCCGTGTCCTCCCGGCGTCGTGGGTCGACCTTGATGAGAGCCACACCGGCCGCGACCACGAACAGGGCCGCCACGCCCATCGCCACCCGCGGCCCAAGCGGATCGCTGATCGCGTTCGCCACCAGGTCCTGGAGCGGACCGGCGATGATGATGAAGACCGGGCCGGCCATCGCTGTGCCTGCGTTCAGGATGCCCATGTAGCGGCCCGCGGTCGCCTTGGGAATGACGTCGGACATCAGCGCCCAGTCGGCGGACAGGAAGAGGCCGATGCCGATCCCGAATGGGACCCAGGCCGCCACCGCAACCGCCGGACTCGGCGCCACCGCCACGCCGGCCAGGCCGAGCGCCGCAATCGAGGCAGCCACCCAGATCACCGGGCGCCGTCCGAATCGGTCGGAGAGCCGGCCGCCGGGAATGGCCGCCAGCGCGGTCGACACGCCCACGATCGCCGTTCCGAGGAAGACGATCCCGTCCGCGTCGTCAGGGGTCATGCCGTGTGAGCGGCGGAAGTAGCCGACCGCGAAGATCGTGGCGTTGTAGGCCCCCAGGAACAGAAGTCGCACCAGCAGCAGCCACAGGACGTCGCGCTGCTTGAGGATGTCCCGCCCCCAGGCAGAGAGCGCTACCTGCGTCCAGCTCCTGGTCCGCGGCGGCCCCGCCCTACCCTCGTCCACGGTGGCGATCAGCACCACCATCGTTGCCACCTCGACCACGCCCAGGCTCAGGGTTGCCAGGAAGATGTTGTCGCCGACGGTGGCGATGCCGACCCCGGCGATGGTGCCGAGCGTCAGCATCAGTCCCATCAGCCCGCTCGCCATGCCCACCTGCTTGGCCGGTACCAGGTCCGGCACGTAGCCCTGGAACGGACCCTGCGCGAAGTTGGAGCTGACCTGCAGCAGGAAGTAGAAGGCCACCATCGCCATGAATTCGTTCGACGCGGCAAACCCGAGCAGGAAGACCACGTCGAGCAGCGCGCCGATGACGATGTACGGCTTGCGGCGCCCCCAGCGGGTGACCGTGTAGTCGCTGATCACGCCGACGGTGGGCTGGATCAGGATCGGCGCCACGGCACCCGCGATGAAGATGATCGCCATCAGGGTGCCCGCGGTCTCGCGGCTCATGTCGTCGAGCCGCCCCGGGATGATGATTGTGTTCAGGCCGCCCCAGATCGTCTGGATCCCGAGCCAGTAGATCGACAGGGTCAGGAGCTGGTGGAAGGGCAGCAAAGGACGGCCGGG